>JAHEZC010000027.1 GCA_023251275.1 Parafilimonas sp.
GTCTCAAACAACCTTTTTATTGTCGCTTTTGCACCCGTTTTATTGGTGTTTTGTTTTCATTTTTGTAGTGCAGAAATATGCCTGCACTTTTATTTCACAGATCATAAAATCAAACTTTATGGGAAGTTGAACTTCTTAATCAGCATCAATGCCCCAAAAGAAAAAGTATGGAACATACTTTGGGAAGACGCGTCTTACAGAAAATGGACGTCTGTGTTTTCAGAAGGCTCCCATGCTGTTACAGATAACTGGAAAAAAGGAACTAAAGTTTTATTTCTTGATCCCCGTGGACATGGCATGGTAAGTATTGTAGCTGAAAATAAGCCGAATGAATACATGTCTTTTGAACATCTTGGTGAAGTAAAAGATGGTATAGAAGACATTGCCAGCGATCGTGTAAAAAAATGGAGCGGCGCCCGGGAAAATTATACACTCATAGAAACTGCCAACGGCACCGATCTCAGAATAGACATGGATATTACGGATGAGTTTAAGGACTATTTTTTAAAGACATGGCCTAATGCATTGGAAAAAATAAAAGAACTGTCAGAAGAAAACTAATGCAACATGATCAGCGATCTGTATTGCCGTTCATCGTATAACTGAAATCTTCGTCGCCGACCAGTAATTTCCCCTCTGCATCGGTAAAAATAAGAATATGATCATCGAGTTTTAAAAGATACAGGAATCCATTCCCGTCATCATCATTCAATTGATAAATGATCCGTCCTTTTTTACCGGTAATTATTTTCCAGTTTCCTGTTTTGCCGCCTTGTTTACGATAGGGAGTTCCATACACTTTGTAAGTTGTTGGTTCATTTTTTTGAGTATTGGCATACAATACAATATGCCATTTTAATTTATAGCATTGCATACCCTTTGGAATAATGCCCGGCACTTTACAAGGCGTTCTTCCAACAAAAACCATTGAATCCTTTATCACAGCTTGCTGTGCATTGATATTGACCTGATCGGTTGCCGCAGGTATTACATTATTAAGCGTGTAACTCCATCCGCCATTACCCACCAGCAGGCTGTTGTCTGCATTCAGCAAATGAAGCAGGTCCGAATTCAATTCTGCGATTTTTAAAATGCTATTCCCGTTTTGAAGGATATAAAAGTTTTTTTCTTTTTTAAATGCGCCGTTTAATTCAATTTTTTTTCCGCCGTTTATAAATCCATTCGTATTGGGTTTCCCGATACCATAATTACAGCTCAGTGTGTATTGGTTATCACGGAGTGTCAAATGCCACCGGATGAAGTCAATGGAATCGGTCAATGAAATTCCGAGGAAGGGTCTTATTGCGGCATCTGCCGGAGTGCTTGCAATAAAAGTCGCTTCTTTTCCGCTGGTGCAGGAAGCTATAATAAGCATGAATAATAAAATAGCGCAGATTTTCATATACTTTATTTTATTCAAACTTCCGGTAAGTTACCAGGTTTTGAAACCAAACTCCACAATGTGCAGCATTTTCTTGATGAAAGGAATATTCTGCATGTTCTGGACCAGTTATGCTTTTACCTGGCAATTCATTTAAAATTTGGTGCCTGCTTATTCATCAATTGCCGCAAAATATACCCTTAATTGTCGCTTCCTCACAGCATATATTTTATAAACTTGCAAGATGTTTGCAGTGTAAAACAAATATTGGTAACCATAAAAAATCTTAAACAAAATGGAATCACAGGAAAAAACAATCATTACAGCAGAGAATACTATCAATGCTTCCAAAGAAAAAGTTTGGGAATACTGGACAAAGCCTGAACACATTGTTCATTGGAATAGCGCATCTGATGATTGGCATAGCCCTCATGCAGAAAATGATTTACAGGTTGGCGGCAGCTTTGTTTGCCGGATGGAAGCAAAAGATGGCAGTTTTGGTTTTGATTTTGGCGGGGTGTACGATGCGGTTACAACGAATGAATTTATTGCATACACTCTTGGTGATGGGAGGAAGGTGAAAGTGACTTTCTCCGATGAGGGAAGTGCGACCAAAATAACGGAAAGCTTTGAGGCAGAAAGTACGAATTCCATCGAAATGCAACGAGGAGGCTGGCAGGCTATTCTGGACAACTTTAAAAAATATACCGAAGCCAACTAATGAGAGGAATAAATTATTTGGATAGACCGATCTTGTTTTTATTCCCTGCCGGATATTCGAACAGTTTATTATAGAAGGAATGTAGAGGTTACACGGGGCCGATATATTCAATGGTGGTAGTTTTAGATGCAAGGTTATCTACTGTTACTTTTTGCAATTTATTGCCTGCTGCATCGTGAGTAAAAGTAGTTGTGCCTTTACCTGTAACTGTGATAGTTGCAGGCAGGTTCAGGTAGTTATAAGTGATAGAGCTGATACCCTTATTGTTATCCTCCACCATATTGCCATTCAGATCATAATTATAGTCCTGGCTGTCATCGTTATCATGTTCTTTAAAATCTCCTAATTTACTGCTCGCATCGTTTGCCGTATCCCTCACATATTTCAGCTTGTTGGAGTTTTCAAAGTAACCGTAGTTGAGCCTGAAAACTCCAACTTTTTACAATTACCGGGTATCCGAACACTAAAATGTGCAAGCTTTTGTACCTCTAATACCGCACAGTCCCTTAGCCTTCACACAACAGCTTTGCAAGGAGACTGTGCGGGGAAGAAAGCCAATCAATGGGAGGAATAAATTATTTGGATAAATACCGGAATTCTTTTGGAAGACTTTTGAAACGGAGCAATGCCTCCAGGCATTGCTCCGTCATATCATCACCCGTTTTACTATGCAAAGTTTGCAATCAAATTAGCTTTAATGGCTAAATGAATACGATGGCTCATTACCAAACTGTCAGCAGGTTTATGCAGTTGTAATTATTTTTTTTCCTCTTGTTTGAGTTTCTCCTTTATCTCTGCCAAAGCTCCTAAATCGCCGAGAGTGGCTTTCTCTACTTTGTTCTGAATTGTCTTCACTGTTTTTCTTGCCTTTTCTGCATCAGCTTTAACTTCTTTCTTTTCTGCCTCTTTTTCTTCAGCTTTAGCCTGTTCCCAAACTCTTGTATGGCTTACCACGATGCGTTTATCATTCCTGTCAAATTCGATCACCATAAATTCGGCGGTTTCATCAGAGCCTATTGCCTTTCCATCTTCCTTTATAAGATGCCTGCCGGGCGCAAAGCCTTCAAGGCCGTAAGGTAATTGCACAATACCACCCTTATCGTCGCGGCGAACCACCGTTCCTTCATGTATAGTACCTATTGCAAATGTATCCTGTAATGCATTCCAGGGATCTTCCTCAAGCTGTTTATGGCCCAACTGCAGTTTACGGTTTTCTTTATCAATGCCGAGGATTATTACTTCTATATTTTCGCCGACTTTTGTATAATCAGAAGGGTGATTGAAGCGCTTTAACCAGCTTAAGTCGCTTATATGTATCATCCCGCCAATACCGGCTTCAAGCTCTACAAACACACCATAAGGAGTGATGTTTTTTACCAACCCTTTATGCCTGCTGCCTTGCGGAAATTTCTTTTCAATGGTGCTCCAGGGATCTTCGCTAAGCTGCTTGATGGATAAACTCATCTTACGTGCATCTTTATCAAGCGTTACGACCCTCGCTTCATGCTCATCGCCCAGCTTAAAGAATTCTTTTGCATTAATAGGTGTATTCGCCCACGTAATTTCACTTACATGAACAAGGCCTTCCACACCGGGTAATATCTCGAGAAAAGCACCGTAATCTTCAATATTTACTACCCTGCCTTTAACTACCGCACTTTCATGAATCCATTCTGGTAATACATCCCATGGATGAGGAGTTAGTTGCTTCAAGCCAAGGCTGATGCGCCTTTTGTCGTCATCAAAATCAAGCACTACTACCTGGAGCTTCTGATCGAGCTTCAATATTTCACCCGGATGAGAGATCCGACCCCATGAAATATCGGTAATATAGAGTAAGCCATCGAGGCCGCCAAGATCCATAAAAGCACCAAAATCAGTAATGTTCTTTACAGTACCTTCCAGCACCTGGCCTTTTTCCAGTTTGCTGATGATTTCTGCACGTTGCGCTTCAATATCACTTTCAATCAACGCTTTATGAGATACGACAGCATTTTTGATTGTTTCATTGATCTTTACAACCTTAAACTCCATATTCTTTCCCACAAACTGATCATAGTCAGTTACAGGTTTCACATCAATCTGGGAACCCGGCAAAAATGTTTCCATTCCAAATATATCTACAATCAATCCGCCTTTGGTCTTGCTCGTTACAAGCCCGGTAACCACTTCGCCTGACTTGTGTACTTCAACGATCTTTTCCCATGCCCGGTGTATGCGTGCAGACTTGCGACTCAGGTGCAAATGCCCATTCCGGTCTTCCTTTTCTACAACCATCACTTCCACATTGTCACCTACTTTAAGATTGGGGAGATCCCGGAATTCATTCAGGCTGACCAAGCCATCGCTTTTGAAGCCAATGTTGATTACAGCATCTGTTTTCGTCAAAGCTACCAATGCGCCAGCCACAATTTCCCCGTCTTCAATAGCGACGAAAGTGTCTCCATAAACCTTATCATACTTTACTTTTTCTTCCGGAGCATAGTGGGAAACATTCCGTTTATCAATGGTCCAGTCAAAATCATCATGCGGAGCGATAGTTTCAGGGACTGGATTTTCGATCAGGGTTTGCGGAATTTCAGGGATTGAATTTTCCTCAGGCTCTGCGGGAGCATCTTCATTTACAGGTAAATTTGTTGTCGCTGCAGTTGCCTCAGCAGTTGCGGTTTCCGCAGCCGCGGGAGCAGACTCCTGTACTTCAGCGTTTTGATTAGTAATATTGTTTTCAGCCATAATAAAACCCGATGGTTTTTTATTCGGGGACGCAAAGGTAGGGAACAAAGTTTGAACTATGAAGCAAAAAAGCCGTGTTTAAAACATAAGATAAACAGCGCCTGATTCATGATTGAATATAATTCTGCAGAAGCGATATGGTTTCCTGTTGGGTTAAAATAGTTTCGGTAACCACATCGTTAATGGAAAGAATACCGGCAAGCCTGTCACCTGCCATTACCGGCAGGTAACGAAGGTTTTTTGTTGCCATAAGCTCCATGCAACGCTCAACAGTGTCGCTTTCGACAACAGGAGGGAAATCTGAGGTCATTATTTCTGCTACGGTTGTATAATTGGATGAGCGCCCTTTTAAAATAACTTTTCGGGAATAATCTCTTTCAGTCATTATGCCCAGGAATTTATCACCGTTCATTACCACCACAGAACCGATATTTTGCTCTGCCATTAAAAGCAAAGCATCAATAACAGACGAGGATGGCGTAACAGTGGTAACCCTTTTTCCTTTACGCCTGAGTATATCAGCAACTTTTCTCATAGCAAACAATCTTTTGGAGAGGTGGTCAAATTACTAATTTTATTTAATTAGTAAAGAAAAATGAAATATTTCTTTCATAAAAAGTCCGGCAAAAATGTTCAGTCGCATTATTTGGGTTATGTTTACTCAGGACTGGCACAACATTATTTTTTTGTTTTATCAGAACGCTGTTTCATTTCCTGCATTTTCTTTTGCGTTTCCATCATTTTGCTGTAGCGTTCCTGAAATTTGCTTTGTTTTTTGGGGGCTTTACGTTTTATATCTATTTGTGCCAGAATTTTTTCATGGTCAATAATGTAGTTCTGAATTACAAATTGGATACCGAGTGTGACTATATTGGAAACGGTATAATACCAGGTAAGCGCAGATGGCAGCTTGTTAAACACAAAGAACAGAATGAAAGGAAATATATAAGGCATATACTTCATGGCAGGGTTGCTTTGATCGGGCGTCATGCTCATGTTGTAAATCGAAATAATAAAACTTGTTATGATAGCCGTTAAAGTAAAGAGGCTTATATGATCACCGATAAGCCAGATATCGGTATGGAACCGGATAATACTGTCAAAAGAAGAAAGGTCAGGCGCCCATAGGAATGACTGACCGCGCAAGGCGATATTTGAATTAAAAAAACTATACAAAGCAAAGAATATGGGGATTTGGAGCAGAGCGGGGATACACCCTCCGAGCGGGTTTACGCCGGCTTCGCGGAAGAGCTTCATCTGCTGCATGGCATAACCCTGTTGATCATCGCCAAATTTTTGTTTTAATGCAGCTAATTCCGGTCGTAATACTCTCATCTTGGCGCCACTTAAATAACTGCTGTAAGTCAATGGAGAAGTAACAAGGCGAATAAACAATGTCAACATCAAAATAGTCCATCCGTAATTTTTAATTATGCCCGCAAAAAAGTTAAATACAGGCATAATGATATATTTGTTGATTGGGCGTACAAACGCATACACGTCTCTGCCCAGGTTAACCATCTTATCCATATCCGGCGCCTGTTTCTGCAGAATATGATAATCGTTGGGCCCAAAATACAATTGTAAAGGAATCGTTGCAGATTCAACTGCCGGAACCTGTAACTGCAGGTTTACACTTACATCGCTTAGTATATTGGTTGTATCAGTTCTTCTGCTCCACTTCACTTCACCGCTGCTGAAATTATTTTTAGCAACTACGGTAGTATTAAAAAACTGTTGTACAATGCTGAACCATTGCACGGGCTTTTCGAATTTTTTTTCAGTATGTGATGAGATATAGTCAAAATCATTTCCTTCCGAAAAACAGATATTGCTCATCTGCCTTTCATACGTTACGCTTCTTTCATGTTGTTGCGGATGTTCCTGCCATTGAAAATTCATCAGGCCCCTTGTGAGCAGTTTATCGGCACCGTTAAGCATAATATTCCAGTCAATCATATAATTGCCTGACTTAATAATAAACTGGTGGGTAATGCTTTCACCACTGGGTTTGGTCAGTAAAAAAGTGATTGTTTTAGTTCCGTCAGCAGTTGAATCTACTTTTGGTATGTTGAAATAAAGTGAATTTGTCATGGACGAATGATTGGGAGCAGTATTTACACTGTAGCCCATTTCATCATTATTTCCACCGGAGAGAATAACCTTTTTGTTATTGTAAGATGTGTAGTGTTTCAGTTCGATACTCTTTAACTGGCCGCCTTTATTGGTAAATATAGCTTTCAGTACATCATTCTCTACAAGAGTCAGTTCTTCTGTCCCGGTACTGGAGTTTGTAAATTCTCCCGCCATTTCTGCTTTGCCAGCGGAATCACTTTTCAGAGAGTCTGTTCTTGCCTGTATGCTGTCAAGAGGAGTTACTTTCAGTGCATTTACCCGTGCAATTGAATCCTGTTGTTTGGCCTGGTAATCTGCTGCGGCCTTCTGTTGCTTGCTGCTATACCAGAAAAAAGCAAAAAACAAAACAGCCAGCAGTATCATTCCGATAACCGTATTTTTATCCATTTTCATAAATCGCAGAAAAAATTGAGCGTCAAAGGTAGGGATTGAACAGAGATTACAGGTATTGATTTGGAGATGCAGCTTTTATTTCAGGAGCAATTGCATGCCTGTGAAGTTATTTTACTTCTTCAAACTCGATATATTCACCATCCGTATTTGCCTTGTCGGATGGCTGTGGCGTAGGATTGGCTTGCTGTTGTGTTTGTCGTTTATAATTTTCCTGTGTATGATGCATTTCATTGATTTTGCTTTTTACCTGGGATGCAGCCTTAGATACCGGAATAATCAAATCAAATACCAGTCTGTATATCAGGTATATAACAAATCCCGCAAAAAAAAGCTCTAATAAATTTCGCATAAGAATGTAAAGATACATCCTGCTAAGGTGAGCAAGGCTCCAGCCTGAATCTTTTTTACAAACGGTTAACACAATTGAAATTTGGAAGCTATTGGTTAATTATCCTACATTTGCAACGGAAATGGACAGATGAAGGGAACGTTAATCGTTCCCTTCTCTTTTTATCTTATGGCAGCAGAATTGCAAATAGTACGTATCGAAGAATTGGTCAATAAAGTTCTTCTTATTAATGAGCCGGATTTTTTTCTTGTGCAGGTAAAAATTAAACCCACCAGCAATGTAAAAGTATTTATTGATGGGGATAAAGGTCTCACAATTGAAAAATGTGTACAGTTTAATCGAAGGCTTTATAAAATTATTGAGGAAGATGGTTTGTTTCCACAGGGCGATTTTTCGCTTGAGGTATCATCAGCCGGATTGGATGAGCCTTTGATCCTGCATAGGCAATATGATAAAAATATCGGCAGAAAAGTGTCAGTGGTTTTTAAAGATGGTGTCAGTAAGGAGGGAAAACTAATACAGGTGACTGATACGGATATTATTCTGGAATATGAAGAAGGTAAAGGCAAAAAAGCAACTGCACAACAAGCAATAATACCATTTAATAACATACAAACAACAACAGTTCAAATTCAATTTTAGCATCCATACACATACTGATGTATCGTTTGCTGAAAGCTTTTAAAAATTCAGGTTATGGCAAGTATTAATTTAATTGAAGCATTCCAGGAATTTAAAGACGCAGAAAATATTGACCGTCCCACGATGATGAAAGTGGTGGAAGATGTTTTTAAAACATTGCTTCGCAAGAAATACAGCAGTGATGAAAATTTTGATGTAATAGTAAATGCAGAAAAAGGCGATCTGGAGATTATCCGCCGCCGGATGATTGTGGAGGATGGAGAAGTCATGGATCCGCTTGCTGAAATCGCCTATAGTGATGCTGTCAAGATTGAGCCTGATTTTGAAGTTGGGGAAGAACTGTATGAGGAAGTGGATATTCTCGATTTTGGTCGCCGCGCTATTCTTGCCGCAAAGCAAACCCTCGCAAGCCGGATAAGCGATTTGAAGAAAAATGTGTTGGTAAAGAAATATGGAGACAGGATCGGTGAAATCATCAGCTCGGAAGTGTACCAGGTCTGGAAAAAGGAAGTGCTGCTGCTTGATGAAGATAGCAACGAATTAATTCTTCCAAAGAGCGAGCAAATTCCGCAGGATTATTTCAAGAAGGGTGAAACTATACGTGCTGTGGTTAAAAAAGTGGATTTGAAAAATAATTCGCCTGTTATTATTCTAAGCCGTACCAGCCCGGATTTTCTGGCTAAATTACTGGAGATTGAAGTCCCGGAAATATTCGATGGATTAATTACTATCCGTAAAATTGTGCGTGAGCCCGGTGAAAGGGCCAAAGTTGCGGTAGAAAGCTTTGATGACAGGATTGATCCCGTGGGAGCCTGTGTGGGTATGAAAGGCAGCCGCATTCATGGTATTGTTCGTGAGCTCAAAAACGAAAATATTGATGTAATTAACTGGACTAATAATATCCAGTTACTTATACAACGTTCATTAACTCCATCGAAGATCAGTTATATGGAAATAGACAACGAAAATAAACATGCAGACGTATATCTGAAGGCAGACCAGGTTTCGCTCGCTATTGGTCGTCGTGGTGTAAATATTAAGTTAGCCTGTGAATTGACAGGATACGATATTGATGTATTCAGGGAAAGTGAAGGTGAGATTGAGGAGTTTGATATTGATCTCGAAGAATTTGCCGATGAAATTGAACCATGGATTATTGATGAACTCAGGCGTGTAGGCTGTGATACTGCGAGAAGCGTGCTTGACCTCACAGCGGATGAACTGGAAAGAAGAACTGACCTGGAAAGAGAAACAATAGATGAGTTGAGAAGAATATTGCAGGAAGAATTCGACAGAGGGTAAATGCTGAAAACGGAATTGGCAAAAGCCATAAGTCTTTTGAAATTTTTAGGCTTGAAGGTTTACGATAATCTTTTTAAGGAAAGTAAAAAGCAAATAAGTGTTGTCTTTAATAAATCTTCTATACAGCACTTATTGATGATAATCAGGGTACCGGGCATCGGTGCAAACAATAAAAAAAACTGAATGATAGAAACCAAATTACCAAGATTGCTGGCAGCAGCCAAGGAATTTAATATAGGGCAGGATACGCTTGTAGAATTCCTTGCCGCTAAAGGATTTGGCCGGGATGAACTGAAACCCACAGCTAAGCTTACAGAGGACATGTACAAAGCTTTGCAACTTGAATTTCAGAGCGATAAAGTAGCAAAGAACAAAGCCGACCTGATAGAAATTCCCAAAAGTCAGCAAACTGAAAGGAGGAAAAAGGACGAAGAAGAAATTAGTTTCAGAAAAGAAAGGGAAGAAACGAAACCATTTATAAAAGAGGAGACTAAATCTGAAACGCTGATACATGAAGTTAAAGAAACTGTTGTTCCGGAAATAAAGCAGGAGCAACCCGAAGAACCGGAGAAAATAAAAATTGACGCCCCTGAAATTGAAGTGCCGAAAGTTCTTGATAAGATTGACCTCGATGCAATAGATTCATCCGTCAGGCCGAAAAAAATTGCTAAGAAAAAAGAAGATACAGAAAAACTACCTGCTGAAAAGTCGCCATCAACTGAGACAATTGATGAGACCCCGAAAGTTATAGCTGAAGAAATACCGGAAAAGTCTGACGGGGACGAAGAAACTTCACCTCTTATCATTGAAAACATCAAAGCGGAGAAAATAGAGGGCCCAAAAATTTTAGGGAAAATAGAGCTGCCTGTTGATAGTGATACAAGACCCAAGCCTGTCCCTCGTGAAGAAAAACGAAAGAGACGACGAATTCCTGTTGATAAAAAAGGCGGTGGTGACAATCAGCAACAAGGCGGCTTTAATCGCGATAACAGAGGACAGGGGCAAACCAGCCAAAACAGGAGCTTTCACCGCGATGACAGAAGAGGAGGCGGTATTGACAGAAGAGGCAGCACTACGGATAGACGTAGCGGCCCAGGAGACCGGAGAGGTGCTACAGGAGCTAGTAAAAGCAAAGAGCAGCACAAGGAAGAGAAGGAAATTGATCAGAAAGAAATCCAGGAAAAGATTCGTGAAACCCAGGCCAAACTTACAGGCGCATCCGGCCGGGGGAAAAGTCTGAAAGCCAAATACCGCCGGGAGAAACGGCATGAAATTGCAGAAACTCATGGTGAAACAAATGAAACTAACAGGTTGCAGGTCACGGAATTTGTAACGGTCAGCGAGTTAGCTAATTTAATGAATGTAAGTTTCACTGAGGTGATAAGTAAGTGTATGAGCCTGGGTATAATGGTTTCTATTAATCAGCGCCTGGATGCTGAAGTAATTGAATTGGTTGCCGGTGAATTTGGCTACGAAGTAGAATTCATCGGTGTAGATGATGTAGAAGAAGAAGAGTTGGAAGATATAGAAGATGATGAAGAAGATTTAAAGCCGCGTGCTCCTATTGTGACTATTATGGGACATGTGGATCACGGGAAAACCTCGTTGCTCGATTATATCCGAAGCGCCAATGTAGTTGCAG
>JAHEZC010000488.1 GCA_023251275.1 Parafilimonas sp.
TGAAGTGTTTAAAGCAAAAAAATCTCCATCCAATCTTGAATTGAAATACCAATATCAGAAAGTAAAAAACTTTTACGAAGGCACAGATGACCTTATAAAAAAGTTATCAAACAAAGTTGAAGAACCTGAAGCAGTATATGCTGCTCTTAGCGGATTCGATATAATAATCGGTAACCCGCCGTATGTAAGGCAGGAGATGCTTGGCGATTTAAAACCATATTTTCAAAAGCATTATGCGGTCTATCATGGTATGGCAGATTTATACAACTATTTTTTTGAAAAAGGAATTAGCCTGCTCAATCAGAATGGGTTGTTTGGAATAATCGTAGCCAATAAATGGATGAGGGCTAATTATGGAGAACCATTACGCAGGTGGTTAAAACAACAATCCGTCAAACAAATAATTGATTTCGGCGATCTGCCGGTTTTTCAGCAGGCAACTGCTTATCCATGTATAGTTATTGCATCAAAACAAACTGAGTATGGCGCAACGGAATCTTCCCGGCCTGAAACTACTGCTGTCACTATAAAAACATTGCAGTTTGACAGCCTTAAAGAATACGTAAATGAAAACAAGAAATTTGTATCGCAGGAAAAATTTGAGGATAGCGGCTGGAATTTGGGAAATGAAACAGAACAGGCACTATTGAAAAAATTACAACAGGCAGGAATTCCGTTAGGTGAATATGTAAAGGGGAAAATTTATCGTGGCGTATTAACAGGATTGAATGAAGCATTTGTAATTGATGAAACTGTAAGGGATATTTTGATAAAGGAAGATGAAAAGAGTAAGGAAATTATTAAGCCGTTTTTGGCAGGAAGAGATGTGAAACGTTACGAGACACTCAAAAGCAATAAGTATTTAATTTTCGCGAAACGCGGAATTGATATTAATCAATATCCGGCTATCAAAAAACATTTGGCCCAGTTCAAACAAGAATTAATGCCAAAACCAAAAGATTGGAAAGGTGGTGAATGGAAAGGTAGAAAATCCGGTAGCTATTTATGGTATGAAATGCAAGATGCAATTGATTATTATGAAGAATTTGAAAAACCGAAAATTATATATCCGAATATTTGTAAACAGCCTGAATTTACTTATGATAATAATAACTGGTACACTAATCAAAAATGTTTTATCATTTCACTTGATGATAAATATTTGTTAGGCATTCTTAACAGCAGACTTAATTATTTTCTCTTTGAAAAATACCTGCCGAAATTAAGAGGAGGCTTCTTTGAACCGAGTTATGTTTTTTTCAAGAATTTTCCGATTAAGAAAATTGATATAAACAATAGCCGGGAAAAATATCTTTACGATCAAATAATAAAGCTTGCAGATACCATGTTACAGTTAAAGCAACAAAAACAACAGGCTACATTACCAGCACAGCAGGAACAGCTTTCCCGACACATACAATATGCTGATGATAAAATAGATCAATTGGTGTATGAGTTGTATGGATTGAATGAGGAGGAAATAAAAATTGTGGAGGAGGAAATAAAATGAAAAAAAATAGAAAGCCAGAGGTCATCCTGCGGGAACTGCAAAAGGAGCATGTAAATAACGTTCAAAAATTGTGTGTGCAGTCCTTCGAATTTCTGAAACAACTGAAGGAAAATTTATACAAGGAATTTAAGCAGGCTGAAAAATCCGGAAGCAAATTGGAAGTTGAAATTTTTTGGGAAAGGCATTGTCAGGTAGCAGAGGCAATAGATGTAAAATATGGCAATGAAGAACAGGCATGGGACTATTTATCGTAGAATTCCTGACTATACTATTCGTTGACCAACATTAAATTTTTTGCAGGTCAGGCGACATGCAAAGACGACAAACAAATATTTTGACTATGCTATATAGGGCGATGATTTGAGCTTTATTGCAATGCCATCCATTCCTGAAGCACCCGGAAGTTTTCATCAACACGAATTTCATCCGGCAATTTTGAAGGGGTTCCTTTGTATGCATTCATCGCCCATTGTGCGAGGGCATTGCCGGGAGCTTTATCAGCCCAATCCTTCAAAAATTTTTGAGCGTCTTCACCCTTTCCTTTTTTTTGCTGCGCCCAGGCAGAAATAAGATTATTGGCAGATGAAAAAATATTTCCTTTACTGTCAGTGTAAACAAATGAAAGTATTTTATTCAGTGTTTCTTTTGCTGCTTTTTCATTATTCAGTTTAATATAAGTTTCATACATCAGCCAGTCTTCCAGTCTTTCATCAATATCACTATCATAAGGTTTCCCCACGCCAAGATTTTCAGGCCATTGCTTTGCCGATGACAGGTGATCCAATGCCTTTGCATAATTCTTTTTTTTCATTTCTTCTAATGCAAGCATCAGTTGTATTTCCTTATATAATTGCCTGCCATCCGTGGCGCCTTCATTTGGGAGTATCTGAATTTTTCGAATCAAATCGTTCGCTGAATCATATTTTTTATTCAGCATCAGCGTTTTTATATGGAGCATGCCGATGATGTAATTCGCAGGAAACCTGTTATGATATGTGTCGGCTGTTTCCAATGCTTTTTCAGTTTGTTGCATTGCGAGATAATAATTAATCAAACTTTGTCCAAAACGCCATTGGCTTTTATCCAGTTCCGCTGCCTTTTGCATATCCGTAAGTGCTTTGTTGATATCTTCCAGCCTGTATAGTTCAGCCCTTGCTGCGTAGAATGGAGCAAAGCCCGGTGACTTACCACATTGAGTGAAAAGTTCTTTTGCAAGTACCAGGTTATTACTCTGCCATTCAATTAATGCGAGATGATATTTTAACAGCCAATGGTCATTATTTTTTAAGAGCTCTGCCAGTATTTCTGCGGTTTCCGGACGAAAAGGAAATACCATATCGGGGTTCAGATCCTGAACAGCCAACGGTTTATTTTCGAGATATGCCCGCCAGTATAATACCCCCGCATTTTGCGGAGATAGTTGCAGCAATTTATCCGCTTCTTAATTTCTGCCAATGTTATAATACCATACTGCCAGTTCGAGAAAAGTTTCCTGCGGCATTTCATTTTTTATTGAACCAATAAATTGTTCTTTGTTCACGCCGATGCTTTCCCAGAGATATTT
>JAHEZC010000489.1 GCA_023251275.1 Parafilimonas sp.
GCTGTGATTTTCATTTTTTCTTTTCCTGATATTTATGGCAATATAAGCAGCCGTTCCAAAAATCAAGACGAATAAAAATTGCGCCAGCCAAAGCAGCCATCCGAATGCGATTGCTATGTTTTTATTGATGCCATAAAAGATCAATGTCCTTTGAATAGCATAAGGGTAAGCCCCGAGGCCACCAGGCGCAATTATAATGCCCACGGTACCAAACACAAGAATAGCAAGGCTGGCGCCGAATCGCAGATGCATTGTTTCCTTTAATGCAAAACACCCGATCCAGACTGCGCCAATATAAGTGCTCCAGATAATAATAGTGTACACAATAAAAGCAAACTTACTGTCAATTTTTCTGATACTCAACAGCCCCTCCCATAGCCCCTTCAGTATGCGTGAAAATATTGACCTCCATTTGGCGCTTTTTCTTTTTATGATGATGAAGATCAGAAAAATAATTGCAAGCACAGCCAAAACGAATGCCAAATGAATGATTTTATTACTGTTCTGAAGCCAGGATTTAAATGAAGAAAGAATTTCGAGCGTATAATCTTTTATATAAAAATATTCCAGAAAAAACACAATAACACCGATGAAAAGCAATGTAGCAACATCTATAGCTCTTTCTGTGACAACAGTACCGATTAGCTTTTCGACAGGAATTTTTTCCTTCCTTGAAACAACCGTGCACCTTATGATCTCCCCTGCACGGGGTATTAACTGGTTAGCGAGATAGCCGATAAATAAACCGCAAAGCAGATCAAATACCGGAGGCTTATATCCCATAGGAGCAATTATCTGCTTCCACCGGATTGCACGAACCCACTGACTTACCAATAGCAAAGCAAATACCGGTATCACCAGTGAATGGTTGGCCCGCAATAATGCTGACCTGATATCTGCTTTGTCTATGCCGGTTAAACCACGCAATGAAAGCCATACCAGGAAGCCGGCCACTCCAAATGCAATGAAGTATTGTAATACTATGACTAAAAATTTTTTCATGGATGAATAAGGTAAGCAATTTTGTTCGGGTTAGTCATTATTACACGATGAATAATGGATTTTAAAAATTGCGGTCAATATAAAAAGTAAAATTTATTCAACCTGTTCCGTTTGACTTAAATTCACACGAGCTGCATATTATCAATCAATCTTACCCCTTCAATAAATGCCGCTGCCAGTGCAATTAAAGTGGTGTCATTATCCACGTGGGTCACCGGGTGTAATGTACTACTATTACATATTTCAATATAATCAATCTTTGCGAACCCGGAAT
Source organism: Parafilimonas sp. (assembly GCA_023251275.1). Taxonomy (GTDB): domain Bacteria; phylum Bacteroidota; class Bacteroidia; order Chitinophagales; family Chitinophagaceae; genus JAHEZC01. The sequence goes on from JAHEZC010000489.1 coordinate 1,277, forward strand.
GCATGATCATGTCCGAAGCCCGCATTTTAAGTTCAGGTATCTCCACAACATGTATATTTTTTTTAATAAAGAGCAGTGCTCTGTAAATAGCGCCAGCTTTTTCCCGTGCGTCCCGTGTCAGCCTCATATTACGGCTGCTCATAGCAAGGCCATTTGCTTCACGCAGTGTATTGCCCGTTTTTATTGTCACGTCGGGGTGATAATCTTCAGCCATCTTTTTTATTACCATGTATTGCTGGTAATCTTTCTGCCCCAGCCACATTGTATGCGGTTTCATTATGGCTAATAAACGATCCACTACCTGGCATACACCCTGAAAGTGGCCCGGCCTGTAAAATCCTTCCAGTATATTTTCAAGATAACCGAGATTATAGTGAATGGATGAATGACTGCCGGAAGGATATATCTCATGAACTGACGGAAGAAACAAAATATCTGTATGATGCTTTTCAAGCAGATAAATATCCTTTTCAAGCGCAACAGGATATTTTTCAAAGTCCCCCGGATCATTGAACTGAGTGGGGTTTACAAAGATGCTGCAAGCCGTAATGTCAGTCTCATGCCTGCTTTGCTCAATTAATGAAATATGGCCTTCATGCAAAAAGCCCATCGTCGGTACAAAGCCTGTTTTTTTCTGCTCATTTTTAGCCTGGTACAGCCATTTTTGCAATGGAGCGATTTCCTTAAAAAGTATCATTTTTTATTCTTTATGGCAAACAGCTATTATAGATACCGTGTTTTCAAAGCAATTTTAGTACTTTTGCCAACTTGTTTTTTTAAACACTTTGGCATAAATATTCCAACCGAATGTCAACAAAGAAAAGAATTTTATTCATTGCCACGGAAATGTCACCCTACCTTGAGCTGACAGAATATGCGGAGATTGTGAATAAGCTGGCAATAAAAAGCAACGACAGCGGGCTTGAAGTAAGATGCATCATGCCGCGTTTTGGTGTTATCAATGAAAGAAGACACCGCTTACATGAAGTGGTCCGTTTATCAGGCATTAATGTGTCTGTTGACAATGATGACTATCCGCTTCAAATTAAAGTGGCTTCATTGCCGAATGCAAGGCTTCAGGTGTATTTCCTCGATAATGAAGATTTCTTTAAGCGCAAATTTATTTTTCATGATGAGACCGAAAAATGGTATGAGGATAATGATTTGCGCACCATTTTTTTTTGTAAGGGCGCCCTTGAAACAGTGAAGAAATTCGGATGGCCGCCAGATATTATCCATTGCAGCGGCTGGATGACCGGCCTCATCCCTCTATATGTAAAAACTGCGTACAGAAGAGAACCGGTATTCTCGCACAGCAAAATTATTTTTACAATCGGGCAAACCACCTTCAAAGAAAAATTAGGAAGCGCTTTTTCAAAAAAAGCTGTCATCCATGCGAACATAAAAGAAAAAGACATGGAGCCATTTAAAGAAAATAATAATGTGGCTATGTTCAGGGGTGGCGCTGCTTATGCCGATGCCATTACATTCGGAACGGATAAACCCGATAAAAAACTGTATGCTGAATTTTCCAAAGCCAAAGGTCGGAAAGTGCTTCGCTACAACAACACCGAAACTGATTTAACAGAGTATTTAGAATTGTATAACGAGCTTGCGCCGAAGTAATCCACGTCATGAATGCAGCCTTAGTGAGAAGATATGTATCCTCGGTTATAGTTATTTTATTTGCTTTCTTTTTTGCCTGTACCAAGATTGTAACAACCAATATAGGCGGAGGTTTAATACCACCCGTGGATGGTGTGACTACAAAAGATACAAACCTCGATGTAATTACA
>JAHEZC010000490.1 GCA_023251275.1 Parafilimonas sp.
ACGTTCCCACAGAATCTCCAATCCCGGTAATGTGGTGGCGCTCTGTGTATTCATCTACCAATGGTTTTGCTTATGAAAGTTTTATGGATGAATTGGCACATGAAGCCGGAAAAGATCCGCTTGATTTTAGAAGAGGGTATCTTGAAAATGGACGTTACCAGGCATTAATTGATGTAATAGAAGAAAAATCAGGATGGAAATCCCGTGGGAAAAATGAAGGATGGGGAGTGGCTATTACAGAATGTTTTGGAAGCATTGTGGGTGAAGTGGTTAAAGTATCTAAAGATGCCGATGGGAAAGTAAAAATTGATAAAGCAATTGCCGTGATGGATTGTGGTATGTATGTAAATCCTGATATAGTTCGTGCCCAGGTGGAAGGCTCAATTGTAATGGCGTTAGGCGCCGCTACAAAACATGAAACGCATTTCGAAGATGGAAAAGCAGTAGAGAAAAATTTCGATACTTATAAGATGCCGCGTATTGCTGACATTCCTGAAATAGAAGTGTATATAGTAGAAAACGATGAACCACCGGGCGGTGTAGGTGAACCGGGCTTACCTCCTTTTACCCCTGCTCTGTGTAATGCTATTTTTGATCTTACCGGAAAACGGATCAGGAAATTACCGTTTAATCTATCAGACCTTTAATCATACTGAATAGAAGGAATAATTTTCATCAGAACAATTTTAAAAACTGTCCAAATATCAAACAAATAATATGATCAGGTTGAAATCGAAATTTTTGTCTATCCCGGCAATTATTATATCTATCATTTTTTTCTCTTTTGATTTTCAGACTCAGCAAAGCTTTGATCTCAAGGCAAGCATTGCACGTGGTAAAGAAGTGTATGTTGGTTATTGTCTTTCGTGCCACATGGAAAGCGGAGAAGGAATTGAAGGAGTTTATCCTCCTTTGGCTAAAGCAGATTACCTGATGGCTGATAAAAAAAGGTCAATTAGACAGGTGGTTTATGGAGCAGATGAAGAAATGAAAGTAAACGGGAAAATTTACAATACCCCTATGACTGGTTTTGACCTGTCTGACCAGGAAGCAAGTGATGTTTTGAATTATATCCGCAATTCGTGGGGGAATAAAGGCGATGCTGTAAAACCGGGTGATATAAAAGAAGCAAGAAAAAAAGATTAATAGCCAGGCAGATTTTGCAGGAAGATAGGATACTAAATTTTATAACGCCTGCCTGAAAGACGGCAATGTTTTTTATAAGAACAAAGGCTGATCCATCAACTTCGGTTTTATCAAATCCAAATCACAGGAGGCATTCAGTTTATCTGCGAGATATACTGTGAGTTCTGGCGAAAAAGCCTCATCATGCATGTGCATAAAAAAATACATCTCTTCCAATCCTTTATCCAGCCATTCTTTAATACGGGTTACCCAATTGTCAATTCTTGTATAGTCAGTTGTATGAAGACTATTGCCCACGAAACGTATAAATGTTTTGGGAATGGTCAGATACATGTGAGCACAGTCACGTCTTCCGCTTGTATCGGTGATCACCGCACCGATATTCATCTCTTTCAGTTTTGTAAACAGTTCCATCTTTATATCTTCCTTGCCAAACCAGTCAGGATGGCGTACTTCCATAAAAAATGAAAGATTGGCAGGAAGAGAACCCAAAAAATCGAATAGCTCCTCTTTTCTTTTAGGACTGAATGTCTCGCTTACCTGGATGAACACAGGGCCAAGATGTTGTTCAAAAGCAATAATGCCACGGAAGAATTCGGTAGTAATAAATTCCTTCCCTTTCAGGCTTCCCCTATGTGTAATTCCCTTGTACATTTTAGGACAAAAAACAAAATCTTTTTTATCAGTCTTAGCTGCCCATCGGCTGATACCGGCAGGCCCGTAAATCTTATAATGAGTAGCATTGAGTTCAATGCCGTTATAGTGATTTACATACTGATCAAGAAAATCTTTTTCTTTTGTGCCTTTGGGATATATTTTACCTATCCATTCAGCACGTCCCCACTTAGCACAGCCAATGTATATTTTAGGATGTTTAACGGAGCTTCCATTCAGCACTTGTTTATTAAAGACCGGATCAGGAGCAAGGCCGAAATCTATGCTGTTTAGTTCACTTTCGGGTACTTTTCCGAATTCCATAAAGGCTTATTAAGGTGACAAAATTTTGACAAAGCAGCAATTTGGAAGAAAAAATATTTTCAACAGAAAAACAATAGTTAACGGGAAGCAAGTCGGGAATTATACAAACTCAAAACGATTTGAAAAGATAGGTCATTACGCTGAAATAATTTCCGGGCAGATTATACAAGCATTCTTAAAGGCTCTTCAAGCGTGCCTTTCAATGTTTGAAGAAATGCAGCACCCGTAGCTCCATCTACTACCCGATGATCGCAACTCAAGGTCACTTTCATTACATTCCCCGGAACAATCTGTCCATTTTTCACAACAGGTATTTGAGCAATACCACCAACAGCAAGAATGCATGCATCCGGAGGATTAATAATTGCTGTAAATTCATCAATACCAAACATGCCAAGGTTTGAAATAGTAAAAGTGTTTCCTTCCCACTCAGCAGGCTGCAGTTTTTTATCTTTTGCACGCTGTGCATAATCTTTTACTTCAACAGCAATCTGACTGAGAGATTTTGTATCTGCGAAGCGGACAACAGGTACTAACAGACCTTCATCTACCGCAACTGCAACACCGATATTCACATGATGGTTCATCCGTATTTTATCGCCAAGCCAACTGCTGTTAACTTTAGGATGTTGTTTCAATGTAACTGCTGCAGCTTTAAGTACAAGGTCATTGAAGCTGATTTTCACTTTACTCACTTCATTGAGTTTGCCGCGGGCTGCTACACACGCATCCATATCAATACTCATGGTAAGATAAAAGTGGGGGGCAGTAAATTTGCTTTCGCTAAGACGGCGTGCGATGGTTTTGCGCATTTGAGAAACAGGAAATTCCTCAAAACTTACAGTTCCTGTTGCAGCAGCCGAATAAGAAACAGGAGCAGGTACAGGTTGTTGTATTGTAGCTGCGGGCTGCATTGCGGGAGCAGCCTTAGGAACATAAC
>JAHEZC010000491.1 GCA_023251275.1 Parafilimonas sp.
TCCTGTTTCACTGTAACTGTGTACCACGGAAGAGATCCATCAAAATAGATTTTATTTTTCTGGAAGTAATTTTTCACCTCATCGCTTATTGCCGTATAGGTAAGCGATTTTTTTGTCAAAACTTCGGTAATCGCTTTTTAAAAATATTGTATGTTTCCGCAGCTATTGCCGGAGCATGTTTTCCTTCCGGGTGCAGGCATTGCACTTTATCAAGGCTCATAGTCATCTTTTTGCTTTAAAAAAATTTTTCAGAAGTTGTGCGCATTCTTCTCTAAGTAACCCTTTGGTCAATTCGGTTTTAGGATGAAAAGGCCATGTCCCATTGCGTAATGAGAAAAAACGCAGGCCTCCATTCTTCTCATCATTTGCTCCATATACTATTCTTCCAATCTTGCTCCAGTATAAAGCACCGCAGCACATTAGGCAAGGTTCAATGGTTACAAACAGCGTTGCTTCGGGTAAATATTTTGAACCAAGATAATTAAATGCCGATGTAAGCGCAATCATTTCTGCATGGGCGGTAGGATCATTTAGTTTTTCCACCTCGTTATGGCCTCTTGCGATAATTTTACTATTTAATACGACCACTGCTCCTACAGGCACTTCATCTTCGTTAAAACCTTTCTGCGCTTCCTGTAAGGCTGCCCGCATAAAATATTCATCACTGTATTCAAACATGAATCTAAGGTAGCTAATAATACATGCCGTCGCACATAAAAAAGCCATCACATTTGGTATGATGGCTTTATGCGTTTGCTGATAAAGTTATAATTTTCTGATCATAATATTTCTGTACCAAACATCATTGCCATGATCCTGCAAGGCGATATGACCCTGCTTAAAAGTACCCCAGTCAGGCATGTCCTTGAATTTGCTGCCGGCAATTAATTTTTTCCAGTTATCATCCCATAGCGTGGTGGATAATACTTTGGGGCCATTGAGATAAAATTCCAATTGGCCATTGTTGGAAATAATCTCAACCTGGTTCCATTCACCAACGGGGTTTACAGTTTCAGGGTTTGAGGCAACGAGATCATAGAGACAGGCAGCACGGTGCAGCGGAAATTTTCTGTCGGGATGACCATTATTATCGAGCACCTGCATTTCAAGACCTGTGTTCCATGTCTCTTTATATTTTGCAGTGTCTTCATGTACATAAAAGATTACCCCGCTGTTGCCATTCTTAGAAATTTTCCATTCGAGCTTCAGGTCAAAATTTCCAAATTCATCTTTCGATACAAGATCACCACCGCCTTGCGTCTGGTAATCTTTTTTAGCTGAAGCGTTTAAATGAATAGCCTCGCTGTCCACATTCCATGCTGAACCCGGTTCAGTTTTTCCATAAGTGTGCCAGCCGCTTAATGTTTGCCCGTCAAACAAGGATAGCCAGCCGGTATCCTGTTGAGGAATAGCAGCTTGCTGAGCAGAATCCGCATTATCTTCTGTTTTGGATTCGGATGAAGACTGGCAAGCCAATGCGCTGCAGGCAATGCCTGCAGCCAGGAATAAATATTTCATCGTTTATTATTTATTGAGTCTTCAGTAAAAGAATATATTTTACCATCTGTTCTGCATCTGCCTGTGACAAAGCAGGGTGCCCAACCATAGGCGTCTGGCCCCACACACCCTGGCCGCCTTCTATAATTTTCTTTGCAAGATGGGCAACTGCGGTATCTGAGCCGGCATATTTATTAGCCACATCCTGGTACGGCGGTCCTACTAATTTTTCTGAAATCTTATGACAGGTTAAACAATCACTTTTTGAAATCAGGTCGAGGCCTGCTTTGTAATCAGGATTCTCCGTAATATCTCCTGTGGAGGCAGAAGTGTTTTCCCCTTTTTTTTCATTGCCCGCGTTTCCGCCGCATGCCGCAATGAAAGTGATAAGTGCAAATGTTACCAGATACTTTTTCAATGTTATCAAATTTTAAGGTTAAGAAATTAAGGGAATAAAGTTATGATTGAATACCCAAAATACTCCGATTAAAATTTTCATCGCTCCCGGTGCCGGCGAAATCATCAAATGCTCTTTCAGTTACCCGGATAATATGGTCGCGAATAAATACAGCGCCTTCTTTTGCACCATCTTCCGGATGCTTTAAACAGCATTCCCATTCCAGCACTGCCCAACCTTTATAGTCGTAAGCAGCGAGTTTGCTGAAGATAGATTTAAAATCAACCTGCCCGTCGCCGAGGGAGCGAAATCTTCCTGCCCTGTCTATCCAGCTTTGGTACCCGCCATATACACCTTGTTTCCCGGTTGGATTGAATTCGGCATCTTTCACATGAAACATGCGGATGCGTTCATGATAATTATCTATGTATTCAAGATAATTCAAACATTGCAAAACAAAATGAGATGGATCATAGAGCAAACATGCACGCGGATGATTATTCACTTTTTCCAAAAACATTTCATAAGAAATACCATCATGCAAATCTTCGCCGGGATGAATTTCGTAACAAAGGTCCACACCATTTTCATCGAAGACATTCAAGATGGGCAGCCAACGATCAGCTAATTCTTTGAATCCGGTCTCTACAAGTCCTGCGGGTCTTTGCGGCCAGGGATATACCGTATGCCACAGCAATGCACCGCTGAAAGTTGCATGCACATTGAGTCCCAGGTTCTGTGATGCTTTGGCGGCATATTCCAATTGCTGAACGGCCCATTCAGTTCGCGCTTTTGGATTATTGCGAACACTCTCAGGCGCAAAGCCATCAAACAACACGTCATAAGCAGGATGCACTGCCACAAGCTGTCCCTGTAAATGAGTAGAGAGTTCAGTGATTGCCAGCCCTGAATCATTTACAATGCCTTTAATTTCATCCGCATAAGTTTTGCTTTCGGCTGCTTTTTGCAGGTCTATGCAACGCGGATCCCAGGTAGGTATCTGTACACCCGCATAGCCAAGACTTTTTGCCCAATGACAGATAGATGTAAGGCTGTTGAATGGCGGGTTATCGCCCATAAATTGCGCCAGGAAAATTCCGGGACCTTTTAGTGTAGTCATTTGTAATTGAAAATTGAGTATTGAAAATTGAAAACTTATTTTTTTACA
>JAHEZC010000028.1 GCA_023251275.1 Parafilimonas sp.
TTGTGGGATATTTGAATACATGGGACAATTTTCCCAACAACCTCGACAAAGTAGATTTCAGCAAGATCACTCATCTGAATATTGCTTTTGCTAACCCTGATGTATCGGGCAATCTTACAGTATTCGGCGGACTTTCTGTGGTTGTAAATAAAGCACATGCCAATAATGTAAAAGTGCTTATGTCTTTGGGCGGCGCCGATCTTGGCGGCACTAAAAAGAACTGGAAAGATCTCTGCGACTCTTCCAATGTGAAAAAGTTTTGTAACAAAATTTTGAACTACCTGCAATCAAATGATCTCGATGGTGTGGATATAGACCTTGAAGGCAATATTATTGGCAACAATTATGGCAACTTCATAAAAACATTATCAGGCAAAATAAAACCGGAAAATAAATTACTGACCGCAGCAGTCGCTACCTGGTTTGCCAATCATATACCGGTATCGTCATTCACTTATTTTGATTTTGTCAACATCATGTCTTATGATGCTACCGGTCCCTGGGATCCCGGTAATCCCGGTCCGCACGCACCATATTCTATGGCTGTTGATGATATTAATTTTTGGAGCAAAAAAGGATTACCTCAGGACAAAATGGGTCTCGGACTTCCCTTTTACGGATGGGGGTTTTATAACGCAGTATCGCAGGATGAATATGCGTATAATGATATAGTAAAGCAATATCACGGCGCACAGAATAAAAACAAAGCCGGTGATACTATTTATTATAATGGCATTCCGCTGATAAAAAAGAAAACAGCGCTTGCGATGCAAAAGGCAAGCGGTGTAATGATCTGGCAGGTCACAGAAGATGCCAAAGGTGATAAATCATTGCTCAATGCGATCCATGAGACAATTACAGCAAAAAATTATTTTATAAACAAAAGCTTTCCATCCCCGGAAAGTGATATTTCAGTTTATCCCAATCCAACGCAGGGTGTGATAAAGTTTATTTTCAAAGGTGATAATACAAAAACTATAACCATCCAGTTATTCGATTCTTTCGGAAAATCTGTATTGCCTAGGCAACAAAGAAAAGCAGGAGATAACGAATTGAATATTGCCGCAATACCGGCGGGCATTTATCTGCTTGTTATAAGAAAAGGAAATGAATCAATATCGCAGAAAATTGTGAAACTGTAAGCAATTACGAAAACAATAAATAAGATATCCTCCATTAAAAAAATTATGTTGTTTCATAAACATAGTTTTTTATACTCCACTTATTTACCACCCACAACACCAGTAATATAATTGCTGCAGTACCAATTGTAAATAACGAGATCAGCGGGCTTACATACATTCCCTGCCGGTAAAGAAATTGCTGCAGCAAAAACTGCAGCAAAGCGATCAGTACCAATACAATCACGGAGATAATAATATTTGAAGGAAAAAACTGCTTCATCAAAAATTGTTGTAATTGTTTTGGCGCAGCCCCGAGTGTAACCAATAACATGATCTCATCTTTGCACGAAGCTATTGTAAGCTGTATGAACAAAGTAAAAATCAATAATGCAAACAGCAACATTACTGCGCCGGTTATCCATGACAGGTTTACTACAAAGTCCACTACTCTCCTGTATTTGCTGAAACGTGTTTTGTCTGCATCGGTCGTCAGCCCGTTTTTCTTCAGATATGCTGTCAGCGCAGGATTCCCGGGGTCTTTGGTTCTTATGACTATTCTCGATGACTTTGCATTTTGTATGGTTCCGAATTTTGCATTAGCCCATTCCATAAACGGCTGCGGCACCAGCACGGAAGAAATCCTGTCGCTGAAACCCACTACTTTCCCATAATAATTTACCCTGCCCAAAGGAGTTTTTATATTTATCTGCACAGGCAGATTTTTCACCAATTCCTGTGTAAGCTGCGGCAAATCCTGCGAAGTGGCAAAACCGAAATTGTACATATCCAGAAACATATTCGGTACTATCATCGGGATATAATCTGAATTGGCATCCCACTTCCACGCATCGGTTTTTACATCAATAAATTCATCAGGCACACTCTCAAAAAAAATATCGCTGTAAAAGGGGATCCGTTCACTCAGGCTCTCCGCAGATACTTTAAAATGACACGACGTCAATAACCCCACAGCATCTGTAAATTGCTGTTTTTTTAAATCGGTAATTTCAGCATCACTCAGCGTTGTGGCGCCGACTGTTTTATTGGTGACTGCTTTATTCACCACAAGAAAATTCGCAATGCTGTCCTGGTTGTTCTTACTTCTGAGCAGGTCATAATAATCAGCCTCTATCTGCACAGCAGAAAAAATCAGCAGCAGGGCAACAGATAAACCCATCACCGCCATCACAAAGCGTATGCGCCCGGCGCTGGTCTTTATTAATTTTTTCAGAAGTATATTCAACATCATATAATTTTCTGCTCAAGGTGATTTAATCGTCGTAAACCTTGATAAACAAATGATCAATGACTTAATAACTAAATGACTTACTGACTTTCTTCTTATAAATTCAATTGTTTTGTATAGTGGAAATGCGTATCATCTTCAAGATCAGTTATTACAAACCCGGCATTACGTTTATCACATTCTTCTGCAATCAATCCGCTTGCCCGTTTGATATTCTCTTCATCGAGATGGCTGAAAGGTTCGTCCATGATGAGCCATTCAAAGGGCTGCACTAATGCGCGGATAATAGCAATACGCTGCTGCTCTCCATAGCTGCATAATGCCGCACGCTGCTGCAGGATATGGGATATATTCAATCGTGCAGCCATTACTTCAATCGCACGGCTTTCATATATAGGTTTTTGCAGCACGCGGTTCAGTTCGATATTTTCTTTTGCAGTAAGGTTGGGAAACAAACGCAGGTCCTGGAAAACAATGCTTATATATTGCTGGCGCATTTTTGCCAGTTCATTGCTTGCGATACTTCGAAGATTATTATTATCCCACAAAACATTCCCCTCATAATCGCTGCGCAGTTTATATATAATATGCACCAGCGTTGTTTTTCCTGTGCCGCTGGGTGCTTTTAGTTTTATCCATTCACGCTCTAAGAATCTTAACTCTTTATTCCATACATCAGATCCGCGTTGTGCAAATTTATCCTTCAGCGGAACAGGTATTATTTTTTGTAACTCGATCTGCATACAATGTTTCGGGTAATCAATATGAGCTTCTTCTTGAGTTGATTAAAATCAAATATTGATTTACTGACCGCTGATAGGCGGCGGGGGCGGCGGTTCAACTTTACTATCATTAATATTGTCAAGGTGAATATCTTTTACTACAAACCTGTGGCGCTGCATTTTTGCAGATTTCAAAAATTTCAGGATAACGGTTAAGCTGTTTTCTTTATCATTCATCAATCGCAATTCAGCATGGGCTTTTATCATTTTCCCATCAAAATTATCTGAGGTTGCCAACACATCTTTAAAACTTGCCTTTGCCATTTCCTTCGTTTCGTTGTAAGCCGTATCGGCAGGAAGTGATTGCATTATCTTATTCAGGTCAATATAAAAAGCCCCGGCTTTATCTTTTATCTCATTCACGATACCGGAAGCAATACCGGTTTTGCCTGACCCGCTTCTGTATTGCTGCAATAAATTTTTATCTGAAGCAATAATAAGATTTTTATCATCCACACTCCATACTACGCCGGTGTCTCTTAAATCACGGGGGATATATTGACCGTCGCGGTTTACCATAAATCCTTTTTCATTAAGGGCAGCAATAATTTTATCATAAGCAACCTTATCCCCGATCTTCGCATTTAGCAGAAACCGCGCAGGAGATTTGCTCATTCCGGCCATGCCTTCGATATCTCCGAATACCACCGCAACTTCCCCGCTGAAGGCTTTTGAGACATCGTTTATAGTGAAGCCAAGGTTTGGCGCCAATTGATTAATAAATTCTTCCGCTCCGCTGAATTTCAATATTTCCACCAATATCCGCGGATCAAATGAGAAAGACAGAAAACCTTCAGCATTGAATGGGAATTGCTCTATCATTCGACTGTCAATACCCGGGCCCGGATATTTTTTCAGAATATCAGACAATTCTTTTCCTGCATAAGTCTTGGAATCCAACACCACTTTGCCGGTTTCAAAATTTACGGTGCTTGCCACATACATATCTCTCAGCAGGTCGCCAACCTTTGTCATACCAAGGAATGAGAAAGCCCCAAGACCGCCTGAAACATTTGTCCATAAATGTATATCTGCCTTTTGGGCTGCCAGTTCTTTAAACTCGTTAATCGAGGCAACCGATTCCGACTCCTTCAATGAAAATAATTCAGTAAGCTGTTGCTGTGAAAGCGTACCCTCTCCCGTGCTGTAAGTACCGGGAGAATAATTGCCGCCATTTACAAATGAAATAATTACAACTTCATTATTCCATCCGGCAACAAAATTATCTCCGAGAGCCATATAGGAATAATCAGCCGTGGTCTTTATCTCTTTTTCGGGCAATTGCTTTTTGAGCCAGTTTCCCAGCTTTGACCGGTCATCAAGCGGCGCAATAAAACCCATAGCCTGTTGATGTCCATTGACAATCGAACCGCTGGTTTTTGCAAAGACAAAAAATTGCCCTGTGGTATCAATACCAGAATTTTTCATGTCTTTCAGATGCTCACTGAACGATGTTTCAGAACCGGCCTCCCGCTCAAGAGAACTAAAAACCGAATCAAGGTTTATATCGTCTCCGGCACTTTTCTCCCGCAGGCTTTTGGCATCAATGCTTATTACCGAGGATGCTTCTTTGGGAATATATTTTATTTGCTTTAGTTCAGTTTTATTACAGGAAGCCCCAACAACAATAAGGATAATTCCTGCCAGAAAAAGGCGCATTTTATTTTTCATAAGAAGAATTTGCGGAATGAATAAAGCGAAATTACCTGTTTTGCACAGATGCAGCAAAATGGAAAAGAGAGAAGGTATATTTAGTGGTTGACCGGCAGAGAATCAGGCATAAACCTTATGTTTCATGCTACTCCCGACCATTTTTTTGGTTGAGATCATCAATCGTTTTCTCAGGCTGGTATCGCTTATAAGTTCTTTGATAAACGTTTGCTTTCTTAGCATTTGCTTTTTTATTGTGAGGACATTGGGAAAAAGAAGTTACGATTTCGGATGGTAAGAACACGAAACAAGGGGGAAGAAATAATTATATTTCAAGTTTCTCCAGGACAATTAGCAATTCTAAAAATTTATTCCAGGCAGCCTGCCATTCTTTTTTGGCTTCATTTATTTTCTCATGATGCTCCTGCCCGATCTCACCTTTTGATTTTAAATATTCGTCCGCTTTTTCGAGTGATGCTTTATGCAATTCTTCTAATTTTTCTTTCGGCTCCATGGTGGTTTAATTAAAAATGATAATAAAAGATACAAAAAACACCCTGCAAATTTACAATATTGGATCTAAGTACCTTTCAGATAAACGAAACAATGATGAATGGAATAAAAAATTTTGCATATTTGCTTTTTAAAATTAACAGAATAAGCCTTATACCTTATGCGACTCTTAACCATTTTATTTTTATTTGCAAGCCCCCAATTATTTTCTCAGGCTGATACAGTCTATAAATTTTTTAATAAAAATTGGAAACCTGTTCAAAAAGATTCTGCTTATTTTACCGCTAAAATTATAAAAGAGAACAGTAACTGGCACCGATGGGATTTTTGGACTTCCACTAATATTATGCAAATGAATGGCTATTATGAAGATGCTGAAACTGAAATTGAAAATGGAAGCCTTAAGTTTTTTAACGAGCAAGGAATTTTACGTGATTCAAGTAATTATGAGCATGGAAAGTTAATGTCAAAATATAGTTTTTATGAAACCCATTCTATAAAAGGATTTGTTTCTTACAATAATACAGGACAGGTGATCAAACAAGCGGGATATACTGAAGATGGAAAAGAAATACCCGGCTATATTTTTCAAAAGGAGGCTGCTTTCCCCGGAGGCATTGAAGCATGGCAAAAATATCTTGTAAAAGGATTAACGACGAAACAACCAAAAGCATACATCCAAGGGAAAATCAGCGGGACTGTTGTAATATCTTTCTTGGTTTACAAAGATGGTACTGTGCAGGAAGTCGAAGTAGCAAATTCTTCGGGTTATAAGGAATTAGATGATCATGCTGTCACTGTAATTAAAAAGAGTCCAAAATGGATTCCGGCTGTTCAGTATAATCAGCCAGTGATATATAGACAAAAGCAATCATTGGTTTACGCCCCACAATAAAAGGGTTATTTTTTTAGGTTCTTTCGCATTTCCATCACAGAATTTACATATTCAGATATCTTAAAGGAAGGAATGCACTCTGCTAATCCGTTGTTGATCTCTCCATATAATTTTGTTGATAATGGTTGTGGAAGCGTATCATATAATATTCCAACTTTATCCGTTAGATGACCGGTAATCATACCCAAAAATTTGCCACCCTCTTGAATATTGGGTATTGAAAAAACTGGACTACCTGAATTTCCCCCAAAAGAAAAACCATCAACTAAGAATTCATCTGAATTATCAGATATCCACGAGAGTATTCCTTTCCTAATTAAAGGATTACTTCTGTTATCAGCAAATAATGTAGAATTGTAGAATCCAAAGTGACTTCCAATTCCGAACGGAAAACCAATAAAACTCAATTCTCTTCCAACATATAGCTCATTTTTATTCCCGGCAAGAGAAATCGGAATCCTTTTTAAATCAGTGATTCTAATCGCAGAGTTATCAATATGAATAATTCCATCTGGAAAACGACAAAATATAATCGCCAGATCAAGTGACGTATGTCTAAACAAATTCGAATCAAGCTTTAGTGGTATTTCGGTTAGCAAATTTTCTCCATCAAAAATAAAACTTGAGTGAGAATAGTCGCTTATTCTTTGTAATTCATTTTTACCATTGATTTTGCTGCCAAATATTTTTTTTAAGCTGTCAGAAACCGGAATAGCTGCAATTAAATTGGCAGCATAGGATAAATGCCCGCATGTAATTAATATAGCCTCTTCCGAATCAGAATAGTTATAAAATGAATGGCCACAAATGTGCTCAATAAAAAGAAAAATAGTAAATACTTTTCTTTCATCTTCATTAATTTATAAAGATTGATGCAAATGTTGATTCATTTGCATAAAGCTTCCTCTTTTATTTCTAATTTTTCTTTTAACATCTATGTTAGCTTCTATCTCGGTGAAATCAAACCTGCCACACTCCCGTCTTAAACTCTTCCATCTGCTCATTATTATTAGCAGCGGCAATTCCCTCGCTTATCAGTTCTCTTGTTTTTGCAGGATCAATAATATCATCCACCCATAATCTTGCTGCGGCATAATAAGGCGTGGTTTGTTTTTCGTAGCTGCCTTTTATTTTATCAAGCAAAGTTTTTTCTTCATCAGCACTTACTTCTTTTCCTTTTTTTTTCATAGAAGCGACCTGTATCTGCAGTAATGTTTTTGCAGCCTGCTCACCACCCATTACGGCGATCTTTGCAGAAGGCCATGCATAAATAAAACGCGGATCGTAAGCCTTGCCGCACATCGCATAATTGCCTGCTCCATAACTGTTGCCAACGATGATCGTAATTTTCGGTACCACAGAATTGGCAACTGCATTCACCATTTTTGCGCCGTCTTTTATAATGCCTGCCTGCTCGCTTCGGCTGCCCACCATAAAGCCCGTCACATCCTGCAGAAACACCAGTGGGATTTTTTTCTGGTTGCAGTTTAGAATAAACCGTGCAGCTTTATCCGAACTATCATTGTACAACACACCACCCATTTGCATTTCACCCTTTTTTGTTTTCACAATCAACCGTTGATTGGCAACAATTCCTACAGCCCAGCCATCAATGCGTGCATAACCACAGAGAATTGTTTTGCCATAGTCTTTTTTGAATTCATCAAAAGATGATTGTGATACATCATTAGAATCTGCGTCCGCAATACGATCAATGATCTCCAGCATATTGTATGGTTTTGCATTATGCGCATGCATGATGCCATAGACCTCATTCACATCTTTTGAAGGATCTACGGGAGTGATACGGTTGAAATTTGCTTTGGGTCGTTCACTAACTCTGCCAATGAGTTTTTTTATTTCATCCAGGCATTCCTGTTCCGTTTTAAATTTATAATCCGCAATGCCACTGATCTCGGTATGCGTAACAGCACCGCCAAGTGTTTCTGTGTCCACATCTTCACCAATTGCTGCTTTTACGAGGTATGGCCCTGCAAGATAAATGCTGCCATTGCCTTCAACTATCAGCGTTTCATCGCTCATGATGGGTAAGTATGCACCGCCAGCAACGCAGGCGCCTAGCACCGCCGCAATCTGCGTAATGCCCATGGCGCTCATGCGTGCATTATTGCGGAAGATGCGCCCGAAATGTTCTTTGTCGGGAAATATCTCATCCTGCATGGGAAGAAACACACCGGCGCTGTCAACGAGATAAATGATGGGCAGTTTATTTTCCATTGCAATCTCCTGCATGCGCAAATTCTTTTTGGCAGTAATCGGGAACCACGCTCCTGCTTTTACTGTTTGATCGTTCGCTACTATCACACATTGTCTTCCACTCACATAACTAACACCTGCTACCGTGCCGCCTGCCGGGCATCCGCCCTGTTCTTCATACATTTCAAATCCTGCAAAAGCGCCGATCTCGATAAAAGGTTTTTCTTTATCGCATAAATACGATATGCGTTCACGTGCAGTGAGTTTATTTTTTTCTCTTTGTTTTTCAATTGCTTTTTTTCCTCCGCCTGATCTTATTTTTTCCAAATGTTTATTGATATCAGTAAGCTGAAGTTTCATCCAGTGTTCATTACGTTGGAATGATGAGTTCATGAGCGGATCGTTGTATAGCAAAGATAGTTATGCTGGTACTGATTCCTGATATGGAGATTTGGGAAGTTGGGTGAAAGGAATAATCCTTCAAATTTATTTTAGATTCATCCTGGTATTCGGGATGACAGGCAACAATTGCTGTTCCTGCTTATGCAAAAATTAATCTTCAGCCATGAAAATGTTTGTGATAAACGCAGAAGATAAATCAGAAATCACCAAATCAGAAATCATACATTCCCGCTCACGCCACTTTCACTCTTTGTACCACTGCCATTACAGGACCCTTCACCACTTTTACATCGTGATGTGTGTATAACGGGATTTCAAGAAAGCCGCCGGGGCCTAATGGTATCACTTCATCACCCACATAACATTCGCATTCGCCTTCAAGCACAAGGAAACATTCATATACTTCATCATGCACTTCATCAGGATAATTTTCTTTTGTCCATATCAGCGTCTGAAAGATATTGCCATCATTTTTCAACTCTTTAATTAACATAGGCACTTCCAGTTTTTCAGGCAATACTGCCTTTACGAGTTTCAGCCAATTATCTTTTTCAGAATATTTATTCAGTACGGGGAGATTATTTATATCTGTCTTTTCTTCCAAAATTATATTATTCATCGCATCTAACACCCTCGCCTTATGATTATGGGGAGCTGCAACGATATTGTTCAGTGCATATAGTTCCAGGGTCTTTTCATAGATATCAATTTCCTTCCATATCTCGGGAAACTGAGATGCATTTTTTTCGACTGCTGCTTTTTCTTCTTCAGAAAGAACATTGAGACAATAATCTTCGATAATCCCTGAAGCTATATACTCGTTAATATTCAACATTTAAATTATCCCCCTTCATTAATTTTTATCCGGTTCTTCAAAATAGGAACGCATTAACTTCAAACCAGTCCGGCTTCTTGTTTTCACTGTGCCCAATGGCATATTGAGCAGCTTCGACACTTCGTCCTGGCTATACCCGCAAAAATAAACAAGATCAATGATCTCCCTGTATTTTGGTTCAAGCCTGTTGGCAATATTGCGAATGTCTCTGCTTTCTGTATTGTAATACGTATTTACCGAGGCCGGCAGATTTTCATAGCCGGAGATATCTTTATCTTTCATCTCATTTTTATGGGTTTTGCTGCGCAGGTAGTCAATCGCCATATTTCTCGTGATCTGCATCAGCCAGGTAAACAGGCTGCCTTTTCTTTCATCATAATGATGAATGTTTTTCCAGACTTTCACAAATACATCCTGCAGTATTTCTTCCGCCACGTCTGTATTTTTTATAAACCTGCATATTACCGAAAACAAAACTGATGCGAATTTGTCGTAGAATAAAGAAAATCCTTCGCGGTTTTTTTCGCGCAACAATTCAAGCAGTTCAGTATTATTTACAGCGGTAGCAGACAATATGAGGTTGTTTTTCAACATTCAAACTTCACAGGATAAAAGTAATAAAAAATTATTCAGGAAATTGTGACAACGATGCAGAGATTTATTTAAGACGGACGGCTGTATAATCTTTTAATGCAACTCCTGATATTTTTAAACGGAGGGATTCTTTTAGAAGATGAAATATTTTCTCAGCAGCCAGCGAAAATATCAATCCTTCAGGACGAATGTTTGAAATACAGTTTCTTTTTTCATCTGTCAATCCAACCAGGGGGTGATAAGTAAGATAAGCGCCCATACTATCCGGTGAACTAAGCCCAGGCCTTTCACCTATTAATATTACTGAAATTTTTGCGCTCAGTAAAAAACCAATTTCATCTGCAATTGCAACCCTTCCCTCTTCCGCAAGACATAGCGGGGCAACATTAAATTTTGCTTTCTGCAACAATGGGATAAGCTGCTGCAAAACAGGAATAGCATGTTCATTAATGGCTGTTGCGGATAAGCCGTCTGCAACAACAATACAAACATCAAAACCATTACTATGAAAATTTCCTAATTTTTTTACTGAGTCATCATTCAATCTTCTTCCCAAATCAGGTCTTTGCAAATATTCGTTCCTGTTATTCGCCATGCTGTGAATCAGGAATACCGGGAGATGAAAAGCAGAAAGCGATGAAAGTAATTCATCTTTTTTCAAAACAGAATATACGGCATCTCTTGCATAAGCATGTGCAAGCCTGAATTGCAGCGTTTCGTGCAGCGGTATTGCAACTCCTGTTTTTCCCAAAGCTATACGTGCAGCAGTATAGGCACGCAGCGAATACCATGCATCCGGCGCTATTCCCCGATTTGTAATATCAGATGACATACCAGTTATTTAAGAACAGGGTTTAATACTTCCGGACTGCCGTCAATCTCATGTGAATATTTCAGTTGCAATAATGAAGCAATCATTGGATAAATATGCACGTTCTCGAAACCCTGTATTTGTTTATGTTGTTTGAAAGCGGGCCCCCATGC
>JAHEZC010000492.1 GCA_023251275.1 Parafilimonas sp.
GGTGAAATAAAAAACAGGATATTGATCGAATTCGGGAATTATGGAAATATGATGGCTTCTGAAAACAGCCTCTGCATGCTGACGAAAAGCATAAGCGTCGCGGCAGCTTGCAGGAAAAGGTACGGGTGATAACAGGGGGACATCAGCTACAGGAATTCCTTTTTCCTTTCCGATCCTGCCTTCTTTTATCGCTTTATCGAGCGCTGCAGCAAGCGGGTAGTTATCATCCCAGAAATTCAAAAACATAATCATGGATGAAGGTAATTCCGGGTGCAGCAAATCTGCATCATACAAATAGCCATTCACCGATAAAGCAAGCTGGTCGTGACCCTCTTTAATATAAGAAACGAGTTTCATGCATTGAAAATATAAACTGTAAGTATGATATTATATAGCAATGTTAGCAGATTTACATGAAATATCTGTTGCTTCCGATGAACAGTTTAAAGATTTCGTTGTTAAATTTTTTCTGTTGTAAGAATAAAATTGTATAGTTACTTTTGTAAGTAAAAATATCCTGTTCAAACGTTTAAAAGATTAAAGCATATTATCAGAAACTGAATCAGAATAACTAATTTTCGAAAAACCGTAATTATGATGACGAAAACCGTAAAACCAGCATTCTTAAAATTTCAGGATCGTGGCTTGTTCCTGGAGTTAAGGGAAGAAGTAAATAAGACGGTAAAGAAGTTAGAACCCGAAAGGAAGACTGAAATTTTCATCAAAGCATTATTATTTCCATGTATTTATATTTTTACCTATGCCAGTGCATTGGTTTGGGGATTTGATACAAGAATATTTTATGGTTGTTATTTTTTTATGGGAGTTTTCCTGGTATTGAATTTCCTCAATATCATTCACGAGGCGGTGCACCAAACATTATTTAAAAATAAAAGACTCAATAACTGGTATATACATTTCTTCGATCTCATCGGTGCAAACAGCTATATATGGAAAGTACGCCATATAAGACTGCATCATAATTATCCCAATGTAATGGGCTGGGACAGCGACTTTGAACAAAGTGACCTGGCAAGGGTTTTCCCCCACGGAGCTTATTCAAAAATGCATAAATACCAGCATATCTACCTGCCATTTATTTACCCGCTGTATTTATTGAATTGGTTGTTGGTAAGAGATTTTAAAGACTTCTTCGACAGGAAAAAATTAGTCTGGAGCGTAACTTCAATTCCTGCTATTGAATTTATAAAGCTTTTCATTTTTAAACTGTTCTTCCTTTTTTATACACTTGTATTGCCTGTCTTTGTTCTGCACATAAGTTTCGGACAAGCTCTTCTTGGTTTTTTAATAATGCTGTTTACGGCGAGTATTTTTTCCCTGCTTGTACTGCTTTCTCCACATGCCAGTACAGAAAGCGAATTTCCTTTGCCGAATGAAAACGGTAACATGTCAACAAGCTGGTTCAGGCACCAGTTCATGTGCACTAATGATGTGAAGGAAGACAATTGGTTCACACGATTTTTTATGGGCTGTTTTAATTATCATATTGCCCACCATTTGTTTCCATCTGTAAACCATGTGTATTATCCTGAAGTTACAAAAGTAATTCGGCAGTTCGCTGCCAGGCATAATCTTCCTTACAGGCAGTTTTCTTTGGTTACTTCGCTTCGTAATCATTACCGGTTATTAAAAAACAATGCCTTCCGGGAAAATATTTTTGAAGAAACGATGTAAAAATTTCGGTTGACATTTTGACTGTGCGCCATTTTATTTCTTCAGGCTTCCGTAAATAATAGCTTCGATCTTTCCAACAATATCACTATGGCTGTTAGGGCTTTGCTGCGTCATGATAAGGCAAACCATATTTTCTTTCGGGTCTGCCCAGTAAGTAGTCCCATAATATCCTCCCCATGAAAAAGAACCTTTATTCTCCGGACTTTTGGCTTCGCCTTTTTCTGTAATTATGGCAAAGCCCAGCCCAAATTTGTTGTCTTCGAGAGAAAGCGTATCAATCTGATTTGTGGTCATCAGTTCAACTGTGCGCGGTGATAAAATCTGATGTCCATTGTATGTGCCGCCATTCAGCAGCATCTGCATAAAAACGGCGTAATCAAAAGCAGTGGAAGAAAGACCTGCACCACCTGAGAAATAGTGTTTTTGCATCATAGGATAATCAGGATCAATATTTCTGAAAGTATGATTCCATTTAATAATCTGGTTAAGCGAATCTTCGGTATAAACAGTAGCGAGCCGGCTGAATTTTTCTTTCGGCAAATTGAAATAAGTATCTTTCATTCCAAGCGGGTCAAAGAGATTTTTGCGGAGGTAGTCTTCGAGATTCATGCCGCTTATTACTTCTATAAGGCATCCCAATAAATCTGAATTTAATCCATATTCCCATTTTTCACCAGGCTGAAAATCTAACGGGAGCTTTCCAAGAATTTTCATTTTGGCCAAAAGGTCTGCATCAAAATATCCGAGCCCCGACGGAACTCCTGCTTTTGCATAAATGGCATTCATACGTTCATTGCCAATATCTGCATACCCAATACCTGATGTGTGTGTAAGCAGATCGCGGAATGTGACTGCTCTTTTCGCAGGTATAGTAGTGTAAGTGGTGTCCGATGCATTAAATTTATCAATTACAACCTGGTTTTTAAATTCCGGGATAAAATCTGAAACCGGCTCATCCAGCAAAAATTTTCCCTGCTCATACAGCATCATAGCCCCCACACTTACAATTGCTTTTGTTTGAGACATGATGCGAAATATGGCATCAGCAGGCATAGGTTTCCTGCTTTCAAAATCCTGGTAGCCGTATCCTTTATATTGTACCAGTTGATTGCCTTTTACTATAATGGTCACTAACCCTGTAAGGTGGTTATTTTTTATATAGCTGTTCACCACTTCATCAATCCTTGCCAGCCTTTCATAGTTGACCGTTGGATTCGGTTTTGCATTTGTTTCAATCACTTGTGCCTGCACGAAGAAAGGAACAAGGAGGATAAAAAGCCACACAGCTTTAAATTGACCGGGGGAGTATTTTGCAATCATCAGAACTTTTTGGGGCTTAAGGTAAGGAAATTCATCCAGAGA
>JAHEZC010000493.1 GCA_023251275.1 Parafilimonas sp.
GAGAATAAAAGAAGTTGGTATTCGAAAAGTACTTGGTGCTACTGCAGCCAATATCGTTTATTTGTTTTCAAAAGAATTTGTCATACTTATTGCAATTGCCTTTGCGATAGCTACACCCATTGCATGGTATTATATGCAACAATGGTTGCAGTATTATGCTTATCGCATTGATATCAGTTGGTGGTTATTTGCCGCAGGCGGACTTGCTTCAATAATTATTGCACTTGCAACGATAAGTTTCCAGGCAATAAAGGCAGCGATAGCAAACCCTGTCAAAGCATTGCGAAGCGAATAGCAGAGAAATGCGCGACCACGTCTTTAGCGTGGTTAAGTCTTTGCGAATGGAATAAAGGAAAGTCAGGAAAGAATAATTGATGAACGTAAGATGTGAAAAAAATCGAATCACAATATCTAATATCTTAATATCTTAACATCATATCACCCCAAATCAATACTTATGTTTAAAAACTATTTCAAGGTTGCGATACGCAATTTGATGAAACGAAAAACTTATACACTTATAAATGTATTGGGCCTGGCAACAGGCATGGCTGTATGTTTATTGATCATTCTTTTTATACAAAGCGAATTAAGCTATGATAATTTTCAACAGAGAGCCGATCAAATATTTCGGGTAGCATTGGAACGGCGTTACCCTGGACGTTCCACTTCTTATGCCATCATTCCATTATCAATTGGTGAATCCATAAAAAAAGAATATCCTGAAGTGCTCGAAAGCACAAGACTGTTTGATATCGTGGGAAATACTTTTTTCTTTTTGCGCATAGGCGATAAGGTTTTTGAAGAAAAAAAAGTATTGGCAGCAGACTCAAATTTTTTTCGCGTATTTACAGGAGATTTTATTGCCGGTAATCCAGGTGATGCATTGATGAAACCAAATTCGGTGATCATTAATGAAAGCACAGCAAAACGTTTGTATGGATCAGCAGCAAATGCTTATGGCAAATCTTTTGAATCAGAACCTAATCCGCAGATTAATAACCACTTTATCATCACAGGCATAATTAAAGACTGGCCTGACAATACTCATTTTTCATTCGATATGCTGATATCTGTTTCCACGTTTCCTTTTTCTAAAATTCCTAATTATACAGGCTTTTTCCCCTATACTTATTTGCTCCTGAATAAAAATGCATCGCCACAGGCCTTGGAGGCAAAATTTCCTCACATCATTCAAAAATATGTGTCACCGGAAATTGAAAAAAATTTCAGTCAATCATGGGAACAATTTCAAAAAGCAGGCAATGGCTACCATTATTACCTGCAGCCATTAAAAAAGATTCATCTTACTTCTGATCTTGAAGCAGAGCTGAGACCAAACGGGAGTTTGCAGACCGTATATATTTTTGGCGTCATCGCTGTGTTTATTTTAGTCATCGCCTGCATCAACTTCATCAATCTTTCTACCGCAAGATCTATTGAAAGAGCCCGTGAAGTCGGCATACGTAAAACATTTGGTTCAAGACGGCAATCGCTCATTTTACAGTTCCTTGTCGAATCAATTATACTTAGTGTCATCAGTATGCTGATTGCAACCGGGTTAATCATTTTACTCCTCCCCTCCTTTAACACGCTTTCCGGAAAAACACTTACCATCATTAATTTCCTCGACCCTTCATACATCATAATGTTGTCCGGATTAACAATTTTAATCGGGTTGCTTGCGGGTTTGTATCCGGCATTTCTTCTGTCATCATTTAAACCGGTAATGGTATTAAAAGGAAGATTTAAATCAAACAGATCGGGACTTGCATTAAGAAACGGGCTTGTTATTTTTCAATTTTCAATCTCGGTAATACTGATTATCTGCACCATTATTGTAAACCGGCAGATGAATTACATGCTGGGCGATAAACTGGGTTTTAAAAAAGATCATATCATTATCATTGATCGGGCAGACCTGCTTGACAAACAAACCCCCGCATTTAAAAATGAATTATTGAAGATACCCGGAGTGGAAACTATCAGCAGTACGTCTTCACTGCCCGGTGTTCAAAACTTTTTTGGCACAACATTTCAGCAGATCGGTTCAAAAGAATCGTTGACAGGAAGAGGCTTAATAGCAGATGATGAATATCAGCATGTATTGAATCTTCAACTGACACAAGGCAGGTTCTTTTCCAAAGAATATGCAACAGATTCACTCGCTGTTGTACTGAATGAAAAAGCGGTGCAGGAGCTTGGATTAAAACAACCTATTGGCGCACGTTTAATTACACCTGATCCAAACTTCAATGCACCCGATGGTTCATTTTACACATATACCGTTGTAGGTGTATTAAAAGACTTTCATTATCAATCGTTGCATCAGCAGATCACGCCGCTGATCATAACGAATGCAGCGAAATTCGGCGGCGTCATGGGTTTAATGACTGTACGTGTGAAAGGAGATAATTTTAAAACATCACTTTCGGCTATTGAAAAAACATGGCAGCGTTTTGCAGAGCAGCACCCATTTCATTATGATTTTCTCGATCAGACGCTGGCAGCGCAATATCATGCCGAACAAACTACCCAGTCAATTTTCACCACATTTTCAACATTAGCCATTTTCATTGCATGCCTTGGATTGCTTGGTTTAGCAGCCTATACCACACAACAGCGTACCCGTGAAATAAGTATCCGCAAAGTGCTTGGCGCAGATATCCGGAATATTATAAGCATGCTCACAAAAGATTTTTTAAAACTGGTAGCAGTCGCCGCAATTGTTGCTTTTCCATTGGCATGGTGGGCAATGAATCAATGGCTGCAGAATTTTGCATATCGGGTGAGCATTGGTTGGTGGGTGTTTGCAGTCTCCGCAATGATTGCTGCACTCATTGCTTTATTCACTATCAGTTTCCAGGCAATAAAGGCGGCCATCGCAAACCCGGTGAAAGCATTGCGAAGCGAATAGCAAGTAAAAGAATAGAACACAGATAACAAGGATTTGAAAGATTTGCACAGATATTATCTGTGATGACCCATTTAAACAGTGTCATCCAAATTCCGTTTCTATTTAAAAATGGCTTTCCCGACTTGAAAA
>JAHEZC010000494.1 GCA_023251275.1 Parafilimonas sp.
ACTGATGTTGCAGCAAGAGGCATTGATGTGAAAGGTATTACGCATGTAGTGAATTACGAGTTGCCGGATGACCTCGAAATATACACACATAGAAGCGGGCGTACGGGACGTGCGGGTAATACAGGGATATGCATTAGTATAGTCCATACACGTGAAATGTTTAAGCTGAAGCAGATAGAGAGAATGGTGCAATCGCGGTTTCACCGTTTGGAAATACCAACCGGCAAAGATGTTTGCAGGAAACAGTTTTTCTTTTTTATGGACAAGCTGCTCAATGCTGACATCAGTCATGGTGATTATGAAACTTATGTGCCGATGCTCGAAGAAAAGTTTGCCGGCATCAGTAAGGAAGAAGTAATGAAAAGAGTTGCTGCGCTTGAATTTGACAGGTTTTTGAAGTATTACGAGAATGCAGAAGACCTGAATGCAAGAGAAGAAAGAAGAAGACAAGATACGATAAGACAAGACACAAAATTGCATGGAACAAGAAGTCATGATGGCAGAGGCGGCAAACAAAGGGAATATAATAGTGATTACACAAAACTATTTGTGAACCTTGGAACAAAAGATGGTTTTTATAAAGCAAGCTTTCTGCAGTTTATTCTTGATATGAGTGATTTAAAAAAAGATGTGTTGGGAAGAATTGATATGAAAGAAATGAATAGCTGGATTGAAATCGAAAGCGATGCTGCAAAGCAAATGATGAGAGCAATTGATGGAAAGAATTACAGAGGCAGAAGAATAAGAATGAATGAAGCAAACAGCAGGTAATTTTAAAATAAATCAATTTGAAAATTTGAAAAATGGTGAAACAAAGTTTTTCAATGGAGGCATACATTATTAAAAAATAAAATTTCATACATTATGCAGGCTACCGAATTAAACATGAAAGAGATTACACAGGAAAAATGGAACAAACGTCCGTTGATCATCTCAGGACCATGCAGCGCTGAAACAGAAGAACAGGTTATTGAAACCGCTCTTCGTTTGAATAAAACAGGTAAGGTTGATATGCTGCGGGCAGGCATTTGGAAACCACGTACCCGTCCCGGAAGTTTTGAAGGCATTGGCACCAAAGGATTGCCCTGGCTTCAGAAAGCAAGACAATTGACTGGCCTTCCGGTAACTGTTGAAGTAGCTACTGCCAAACAAGTGGAGGATGCACTACATTTTGAAGTGGATGTATTATGGATTGGCGCACGCACTACCGTGAATCCCTTTAGTGTGCAGGAATTAGCTGATGCATTGCGCGGCGTGGATGTGCCCGTACTTATCAAGAATCCGATCAATCCGGATCTTGAATTATGGACGGGTGCAGTAGAACGTGTGGCAAAAGCAGGTATCAAACAAATCGGGTTGATACATCGTGGCTTTTCTTCTTACGGAAATACTGAGTATCGCAATGCGCCGATGTGGCACCTTGCAATCGAAATGAAACGACGTAATCCTGAATTGATGATGATCAACGATCCTTCACATATCTGCGGTCGTCGTGATATTTTACAGGACACGGCACAAACCGCAATTGATCTCGACTATGATGGCCTGATGATTGAAAGTCATATTGATCCTGACAAAGCATGGAGCGATGCTAAACAACAGGTTACCCCGGAACGCCTTGCTGAAATGCTTGATAATATTGTCTGGAGAAAAGAAGATGTTGCTTCTGAAGAATATCATGCAGCGCTGGAAAAACTGCGCCAGCAAATTAATCATCTTGATGATGAACTGATGCAGATACTCAGCCAGCGCATGAAAGTAGCAGAAAAAATTGGTCAGTATAAGAAGAGCAACAATATAACCATTCTGCAGACCAATCGCTGGAATACAATCCTGGAGCGGGCTTTTGTGAAAGGAGAGAAATTTGGACTGAGCAAGGAATTCATTACAAAATATTTTGATGCAGTGCACATGGAAAGCATCAATCATCAGAACAAGATCATGAATGATTGATCATGAACAATGAAATGATATTGGGTAATGCTGTTCTTGTGAATTAATTTATAAGTAATTCTTTTGAAAAAATAAGGATAATGAAATTGAGTACATCATGTACTCATTTACCAAACAATAGTTACCTGCTTATTCGGATGAAATAAGATTATTTAATCACTTATAATGACAGTTAAGAAAATAAAATTTTCGGATACATCAACTGTTTTTTATTTCGATGCATCTTTTGGGCTTCTTGAAAAACTGGTTTCAAAAGACAATGCTGTCATTATCACAGATGAAAATATTTTCAGTAAACATACTGCCCTTTTCCAGGGTTGGAATATAATTACTATAAACCCGGGTGAGCAATATAAAATACAGGCAACTGTTGACAGCATCATTGAACAACTGATTGAATCAGGAGCGAACAGGAAAACATTTCTTGTGGGAATGGGTGGTGGTGTAGTTACGGATATAGCGGGTTATGTTGCCGGTATTTATATGCGTGGTGTGAAATTTGGTTTTGTACCGACATCTGTTCTTGCAATGGTTGATGCGGCGATTGGCGGTAAGAATGGAATTGATGCGGGTGTATATAAAAATATGGTGGGATTAATCCGTCAGCCGGATTTTTTATTGTATGATTATTTTCTCCTGAAATCTTTGCCAAAAGAAGAATGGGTTAATGGCTTTGCAGAAATCATTAAACACGCCTGTATAAAAGATGCAGCAATGTATAAAATGCTGCAAAAACATTCCTTAAATGATTTTCAGAATCATAAAGGATTACTTGCGAAACTTATTCAACGTAATGCTTTGCTGAAAGCTGAAATTGTGCAAAAAGATGAATTCGAAACAGGTGACAGAAGGCTTTTAAATTTTGGTCACACTCTTGGTCATGCAATTGAAAATACTTATGCACTTCCACATGGCCATGCAGTGGCAATAGGCATGATAGCTGCATCATATATGAGTGAATCGCTTTTAGGCTTTAAAGATGCAGATAATGTAGCTTCCGTGGTTGTGAAATATGGATTACCTGCCTTTGCCAAATTCGATGTGGACAAAGCCTTGCATGTAATGCAATCAGATAAGAAGCGTATAAAAG
>JAHEZC010000495.1 GCA_023251275.1 Parafilimonas sp.
GATGGAAAGCAGTAAAGCAGGCATGCATAGATGGCAATGATAATATTTTCCTGGGTTATGATGTCATTGCAGATATTAACGCTATATGCGGATCATTAACCACACAGGGACATATTGTTCACGCGAATACTGGAAAGCAACTGAATATTGCGGGCAACTGAAGCTTCCCGGATATCTTTATTATCCATGCGCTTAAGCTTAGTCGCTATTCACCACATGAATATTATCGTCTTTGCTTTCAAGCAATGAAAACCCCATCAGGAATTCATCTGCTTTCCGGGCGCATTCTCTTCCTTCGCTGATAGCCCATACAACCAGTGATTGTCCACGACGCATATCCCCGCAGGTAAATACCTTGGAAATGTTTGTTTGATATTCTCTTTCAGTTGCCTTCACATTGCCTCTTTCATCCAACTCGACTCCTAATTCTTTAATCATTCCCTCATACTGCGGATGTACAAATCCCATTGCGAGTAAAGCCAGTTCACAGGGAATTTCTTTTTCACTATCAAGAACCTCTACAAACCTCGCCGGCTTACTATCTTCGGCAATTTTCCATTCGAGGTTAACTATTTTTAAAGCTTTTAAATGCCCGTTTTCATCGCTGATAAATTCTTTTGTAGCAATAGCCCATTCCCTTTCGCATCCTTCTTCATGGGAAGAAGATGTTCGCAGAATCATTGGATAAGTAGGCCAGGGCATAAATGGAGTACGTGTATCAGCAGGTCTTGGTAACAATTCGAACTGTGTTATTGATTTAGCTCCATGCCTGTTTGATGTACCCACACAGTCGCTTCCGGTATCGCCGCCGCCTATTACAATTACATTTTTCCCTGCTGCGCTTATGGTTTCATAAAATATGTTGCTTTCAATTGCCGGATCAGCAAAAGGATCTTTACCTGCAACAAGTTTGTTTTGCTGTTTCAGAAAATCCATCGCAAACACCACTCCCTTCACATCACGTCCCGGGATATTTAAATCCCTCGGGACAGTAGAACCGCCTGCAAGAACGATTGCATGATATTCCCTGAGCAGATCATTAAGATTGATATTTACACCCACATTAGCACGGCATTTAAATATTACACCTTCTTCTTCCATCAAAGCTATTCTCCTCTCAACCACCCATTTCTCCAGCTTAAAATCCGGGATGCCATAACGCAACAGGCCCCCCGGTGCATCATCACGCTCAAAAACAGTAACGGCATGCCCTGCATAATTCAACTGTGCCGCTGCTGCCAGTCCTGCCGGTCCGGAACCTACTACTGCAATTCTTTTGCCGCTGTGCATATTGGGCTTGCGGGCCTTAACCAACCCTTTTTCAAAGGCTATTTCTATAATATGCTTTTCAACTTCTTCAATCACGACAGCGGGCTGATTAATCGCAAGCACACAAGATGCTTCGCAAGGAGCCGGGCAAATGCGCCCGGTAAATTCAGGAAAATTATTGGTTGAATTCAGAATGTCATAAGCCTCTTTCCAGCTCTTGCGATACACCGCATCGTTGAATTCAGGAATCAAATTTCCGAGCGGGCAACCATTGTGGCAAAAAGGAATGCCGCAATTCATGCAACGGGAAGACTGCTGGTTTAGTTTTTCGGGGCTGTAAAATTCTATAAATTCTTTGTAATCATGTACCCGATCAGATACCGGCCTTTTATCGGGCAACTCTCTTGTAAACTCTAAAAATCCTGTTAGTTTACTCATGGGATCTATTGTATCTCTGGTGTGGAGAATTTTTTAAAAGTTATTAAATAGTATTCGGATTACAGACAAGGATACTTCAACGCCTTAATTCCTCACTCATAGAGAATGCGGCTTTTTCTTTTAATGCTCTCTTATAATCCCGCGGGAATATTTTTATAAAATGACGCAACTGGTTTTCAAAATCATTGAGTATGAATTTTGCTACGGTGCTATGAGTGTATCTTGAATGTTTTGCTATCATTTCATACAGTGTGGATGTGTCTCCATTTTCCAACGGATCGAGGTCAACCATTTCCTTATTGCATAATGAAGCAAAGTTTCCCTGCACATCATACACATAAGCTATACCTCCGCTCATGCCTGCTGCAAAGTTCCTCCCTGTTGCGCCGAGTATAACGGTAACGCCTCCGGTCATATATTCACACCCGTGATCGCCTACGCCTTCCACCACGACCATTGCGCCTGAATTACGTACGCAAAAACGTTCGCCTGCCTTTCCACGTATATATGCTTCACCTGAAGTGGCACCATACAAGGCAACATTTCCTATAATAATATTTTCCTCAGGTATATAGGATGCGTTTTTGGGAGGATAGATAATAAGCTTTGCGCCGCTAAGGCCCTTCCCAAAGTAGTCATTCGCATCGCCTTCAAGTTCAAACGTAATCCCTTTTGTACTGAATGCGGCAAAGCTTTGTCCTGCAGTGCCATTCAATTTAAAATGTATCGTCTCTTCCGGCAATCCTGCTGCCTTATAGATTTTTGTGATTTCGTTTGATAAGATCGTTCCAGTAGTTCTGTCAGTATTTTTGATATCGAATTCTGCTTTTACTTTTTGTTGATTTTCCAGTGCGGGCTGTGCAGTCTTCAATAATTTCCAGTCGAGCACATTCACCAGGCCATGATCCTGTTCTTCCTGTTTATATAATCCTACATATTCCGTTGCCGGCTCTTTGTATAAAATGGCTGATAAATCCAGCCTGCTGTATTTCCAGTGTGAAATATTTTCTCTCAGCGCCAAAGAATCAACCTGCCCGATCATTTCGTTCACTGTTCTGAAACCAAGCTCTGCCATGATCTCCCTTAATTCCTGCACCAAAAATTTAAACAGGTTTATTACATGCTCCGGATCACCGGTAAAGCGCTTACGCAATTCAGGGTCTTGTGTGGCAACGCCTACCGGGCATGTATTCAAATGACATTTACGCATCATAATGCAACCTTCCGTTACCAGTGCCGCAGTAGCTACTCCCCATTCTTCAGCTCCAAGCAATGCCGCAATAGCAATATCCCTTCCGGTTTTTAACTGGCCATCAGTTTGTACAACAACGCG
>JAHEZC010000029.1 GCA_023251275.1 Parafilimonas sp.
CAGCAATCTGCGTAAAAGGATTTCCAAATGGGGCCAAAGTTTTGGAAGGGCCGGTGCCTGACTGGAAAAAATTCGGAAGGCCTGATGCCGGGAATGGCTCAGGCGGCACTATTTACGGACTTCCGCATTTTCACGATGCCACATTTACAACAAGGTTTCCATTCGGAGTAATTGAATTAAGAGATAAAGACATACCGCTTGATGTAAACATCGAAGGATGGAGTCCTTTCATTCCGGCAGATGCAGATAATTCAGGACTTCCCGCAGGTGCGCTGGAATATTCATTCAGCAATAAAGGCACAAACATTGTTGAAGCAGTTTTTTCTTTCAACTCACGGAATTTTATGCGGATGGATGATGAAAAAGGCTCGGTAAAAAAAATCGCCAATGGCTTTGTGCTTTCCTGTGCGGGAACAAAAGAGAAACCTTACCTGCAGGGCGATTTTGCTATTTATACAGATCAGCCGGAAACAGTAGCAGATCACTGTTGGTTCAGGGGCGGGTGGTTCGACCCTTTGACGATTGCATGGGAAACGATTAGAAGCGGAAATACAAAAATTGTGGAGCCTGTTGAATCCGGAGCGCCCGGCGCTTCTCTCTATGTGCCTTTCAGATTGTTACCAGGTGAGAAAAAAATTATCCGTCTTATGATGGCGTGGTATGTGCCCAATACGGATATTCATATTGGCGATGATCTAAGCAGGGATGAAGATGGAAACATAGCTGCGGGCAATTGTTTTACTTCTGCTGATCTTGGTGTTGTTGCTGATGATAAAAATTATGCTTCCGGAAATTATAAACCCTGGTACAGTAATAGGTTTAAAGATGTATTTGAAGTGGCCGATTACTGGCAGAAAAATTATAATGACCTGCATAAAAGATCCTTGTTATTCATGGATGCGTTTTATTCTTCCACACTACCCGCTGAAGTAATTGAAGCCGTTGCTGCGAATCTGACTATTCTCAAATCTCCTACAGTGATGCGCCAATATGATGGCCGTCTCTGGAGTTATGAAGGTTGTGGAGACAGTTGGGGTTGCTGTCATGGTTCCTGCACACATGTATGGAATTATGCGCAGGCAATTCCGCATCTTTTTCCCGCATTGGAAAGAACATTGCGATGTACTGAGTTTTGTGAAGATCAAAATGCAGAAGGGCACCAGACTTTCAGGGCTTCATTGCCAATTCGTCCATTGAAACATGATTTTTATGCAGCAGCAGACGGACAGTTGGGCGGCATCATGAAAGTGTATCGGGAATGGAGAGTAAGCGGTGATAACGAATGGCTGAAAAAAATATTTCCGTTGGTAAAAGTGAGTATGGATTATTGCATCCGCACCTGGGATCCGCGGCATAAAGGAGTTGTCGAAGAGCCGCATCATAATACGTATGATATTGAATTTTGGGGCCCCGATGCACTCTGCACAAGTTTTTATTTGGGTGCATTGCATGCAATCACGAAGATGGGCACATTCCTCAGTACAGATGTTTCACTGTACAATGAATTGTATGCAAAAGGAAAACAGTTCATGGAAACAGCATTGTATAATGGTGAATATTTTTTTCAAAAAATAGAAGTGAATGGCTTGAATGCGCCTAACCCCACTGAAGTTGCAGCAAAGACTTTTGGCGGAGAATATTCGGATGAAGCAAAAGCCTTGCTGGAGAAAGAAGGCCCGAAATATCAATATGGCACAGGATGTTTATCAGATGGTGTGTTAGGCGCATGGATTGCGCGGATGTGTTATCTGAAAGATATTCTTGATGAAGAAAAAATAAAAAGTCATCTCATCTCCGTGCACAAATATAATTTGAAAACGAACCTTAGTGAACATGCCAACCCGCAGCGCCCTGCTTATGCATTCGGTGATGAAGGCGGATTGTTGTTATGTTCCTGGCCAAAGGGCGGAAAGCTTTCTTTGCCTTTTGTATATAGCGATGAAGTGTGGACAGGAATTGAATACCAGGTAGCGTCGCACCTGATGCTGATGGGAAAAGTGAATGAGGGATTGGAAATAGTACGTACCTGCCGCGACCGCTATGATGGGCGTGTAAGAAATCCATTTAATGAGTATGAATGCGGCCATTGGTATGCAAGGGCTTTATCAAGCTATGGTTTATTGCAGGGGCTTACAGGTATGCAATATGATGCGGTTGATAAAACTTTGTACATTGATTCAAAGATCGGTGACTTCACCAGTTTTCTTTCTGTGGAAACAGGCTTTGGAACAGTTAGCCTTTTAAATAGTAAGCCATCGCTTAAAATTTATTATGGAAATATAGCGGTTGAAAAAACTTATGTGTCTGGAATGGAAACTTCTTTAAAAAGAATTTGATTGAAGAGAACAATAATAATGAACATTATCAATTATTAATTGAGCATTAATTTGTTTCCGGCAAATCACAGAGAATGGAAGTACAAAAAAATACTATTGTGTCTTTAAGATATATCATGAAGAACAGCAGGGGAGAAGTGCTGGAAAATATTATGGATACTGCCGCTGCAGCATACCTGCATGGCTCGGGGAATATTTTACCTGCTCTTGAAACATCGCTGGAAGGATTGCAGCCCGGACAACAAAAATCCATTTTTATTGCCGGCGAAAACGGAAATGGCTTGGATGGTATTTTTTATTTTGATGTATTGATTGATGATGTACGCATCGCAACAGAAGAAGAATTAAGAAAGGGAAAACCTGAAAAGCATATAGCAACAAATGATTGCGGGCCGGGTTGCCGCTGCTGAGGAATCCATTAAATTCTTTATTGCGGTTATTTATCTCGAAGTAAAAATTTTGTACTTTGCAATAAACCCAAACACGCCATGAAACAGAATACCAAAGCTCTTACACTGTTCCTGCTATTAGGCAGTTATTTTACGATTTGTTTTGCACAGGAATTTGAAATACCTCAAAATGTTGCACTCGAAAAAAAAGAAGATTATATCAAGTATGAAAAAGATATCATTGCTGCAACAGGTTGGTTGGAAGCGACACCTTTGGGAAAAGACGATGATAAGAGAAAACTTGTCAGCGCTTTTGTTTTACAGTGGATCACAGGTAGTCCCACTGTGTCTATTGAAATAAATACCGCAGTTACAAAAATAGCTGATAAAAACCCGGAAATGCTTATCATGCTTATGGCAGCTTATACAAGGTATGCGCTTCAGAACAATTATGAAACAGATAAGCTGAAATGCTTTACAGCAGCTATGAAAAGTGTGATCAATCTTTACAATGCAGGAGGCGATGTAAAGAAAAATAAAACAATCGAAAAAGCAATTTCAGCGGATAAAGAAGACAAGTTGGAAGGATGGGCAGATGAGAATATAGTTCATGCGAAATAGAAATTTTATCCTTATTGGTTCAATGGCAGAATTGATGAAATGGGAATTTACAGCAAAGTTTTAAATGTGAAACAAGTGCAAAAGCTTCCAGGTTAAAAACAACGTTACTGATTTGAAAACACACAGACTTCATTTTTATACAAAACCAGGGAGACGCTTTTTCGATCTTCTCTCCTTTCTTTTCATCTATATGAATTACGTGTGCATTGTTGTATCGTTATGAGTACCGGCAACAAAGCGGGCATTAAAAGAAAACAGCATACAACCAGCAGCATCATAGCAATTTCCACCAGGATTAAAAAAACAAACCCTGCAAACATTCTGAATGGAATAATAAACCACCAAACCAGGTTTTTGAAGAAAATAAAAAT
This sequence comes from Parafilimonas sp., assembly GCA_023251275.1. Taxonomy (GTDB): domain Bacteria; phylum Bacteroidota; class Bacteroidia; order Chitinophagales; family Chitinophagaceae; genus JAHEZC01. The sequence continues at coordinate 3,718 of JAHEZC010000029.1, forward strand.
GTCTTTTAAAAAAGCGGTGATACTGCACAAATATTGATTGAGCAATTTCAGGAATGTATTGCTTACAGGATGTACTGTACGATAAATCGGGTAAGAAAAAGATGTATGAGGCATGACTGAATTTTTTTGAAAAAAAACTGTATCATTCATTCCTGACAGCTAAGTGAAAACTATCTTTTGCTTATAGCTGCATCAGCAGGAATGATGCTATTATAGTTGTCGTAATCAGTTGTAAAAAAGGAAACATTGGCAACGACAAGCTTTCATTTCAAAAGCTTCCGACAGACACACTGCTATTGGTTGTTTTGAAGCGAGGCTGAAGCTGTTCCAAAAAATATTTTTTATTTTCCTGCTGCCGGCAGAAAAAATCAATCTTCTTTATCCAAACTGTTGTAAATAATGTTTGATTGTTTTACTTTGCTTTTACCAAAACTATTGCTATGATAAAATTGTTTCTGACTCTGTGCCTCGCATTGCCATACACGGCAATGTCCCAGATTGCCTTACCCGCAGGATATAAATGCGTGCCATCCAGAAACAATGAACAGGAAAATTATTTTTCGAACGGAACTTTTCGATTTCGTACTGACGCAGGTACCAGAAAAGCTTCAAACCAGGAGGATTTTATAAACTATTTCAAAAACAATTATGCCCTTGCCATCAGAAAAACTAAGGATAACCTGTATTGGGGATTGGGTATGCTTGACGGGCGTTATGTCTATGTAGTACTGATACCCGAACGCCTTACTTCAGTAATTATCAGCACACTGCATAATAATCAGCTTTTTTCTGATCAATCCGATTGGCTTTTGCAGCAGGTCCGTAAAAACAAGAGTTTAAAAAAAGAATTTTATTTCACAGACTATACCGGGCTAAGCTGCAGCGGTCTTTCAAAACCAGGAATTGATTCCGTGAAATAATCATGCATTTCACAGGGATTTTCAGCATCCTGTTTGAATAATTTGCAATCTTCTTCCTTTATTGCTGAAAGATCCGCATACATTAAAGGCTATCTCCAGGCTAAAGTATCAGCTATTTGCAGCAATACAAAAAATAGGGGTTTGCTGTTTGGTTGCGTTCCATTACTTTCACGATTCGTTTGTGGAATATATTGTGCCGTTAAGATCATACAAAAAAGCAAAACCGGTACCCAATTTTACGATGAACGGTTTGTGTGCAGGTTTTTTCTTTTGGGGATAAACTTTTAGTCAAAAAAATGAATAATCGTTTATTTTTTTTATTTTCGTTTACGTTTTGTTAATTGCCCCCAAATAAAGATTGTTGACCTGGTTAATTTCCCACTCGAAAAGAGAAGATGAATTGAAAAAAATTATTTAAGCATGGGGAAAAGCTATTCTTTTTTGAACCGTCTGGTATTTGTTGGCAGTGATTTCTTTATTCTTAATGCATCCTATTTTATTGCCAATGCTTTTTATGCTTTCTCGGATCTGCCGTTAATCAGTTGGGATGGACTCAAATTGGCTGTCTTTTTTAATGTAACCTGGCTGATCTCCGCAAGTATTATGCGCCTCTATGCCGCCAGTACTTTTTTAAGAATTGAGCATATTTTCCGGCAAAGTTGGAAAACACTCGTAATACATGCACTCCTGTTCACAATAACACTTTACCTGTTAAATATTGATGTGCAGGAAAATAATTTCTTTATACTTTTTTATTGCATATTGATCGTTCTTATAGGTTTAAGCCGATTCTTTCTCACTTACCTGTCTCAATTGATTACGAGGACTAAACTGCATAAAAAAATAGCTATAATCGGATACAATCAAACCGGGATGGAGCTTGCAAAATATTTCAAAGGGAATGATTACATGTATTCATTCCAGGGATTTTTTGATGATGAATCAGAACATTTTTCCATAAATAAAGAAGGAAGAATTGTAGGGCCGATAGAAAAATGTATGGACTTCGCTGTTAAAAACAATATCACGGAAATATATTCTACCATTTTTCCTGAAGAGCACGATGATATTACCAAGGTGATAGATCTTGCGGATCGCCATTGCGTGCATGTAAAATTTGTTCCGGACAAAAAAACAGTTATCAATGAAAATTATTATCACCTGGAATACTTAGGCGATTTCCCGATAATCAGTTTACGCTCCGAACCATTGCAGAAACTCAATAGCCGCATCAAGAAAAGATTATTCGATATTATTTTCAGCAGCCTCGTAATTATTTTTATTTTATCATGGCTGACACCCATTTTAGCAATCCTGATAAAACTGGAGTCAAAAGGGCCTGTATTTTTTAAGCAACTCCGTTCCGGCAAGGATAATAAACCTTTTTGGTGCTATAAATTCAGAAGCATGAAAGTGAACGATAAGAGTGATGTTTTGCAGGCTACCAGGGAAGATAACAGGGTAACATTTATTGGGTCCATCCTGAGAAAAACAAGTCTTGATGAATTTCCGCAGTTTTTTAATGTATGGGTCGGAGACATGAGTATAGTGGGCCCAAGACCCCACATGCTGATGCATACTGAGAAATACAGTGCGCTGATCAATAAATATATGGTGAGGCAGTTTTTAAAACCGGGAGTTAGCGGTTGGGCGCAGGTTAATGGCTATAGAGGTCAGACTAAAAATACCGAGATGATGGGTAAGAGAGTAGAATACGATATCTGGTATATAGAAAACTGGTCGTTGATGTTTGATGTCAGAATAGTATTTATGACTATCATCAACATTTTGAAAGGAGAAGATACGGCATACTAATAAATGCTTTAAACAATCCGGGACGATCGGCAAAGAACTTTTGGGTGCATTTTGTATGCAGGAATGGAATTATATTGTTTAAAATTGCATCGTTGTTTTTATCACACGCTCAAATTTTTATTCTCACCCGCATTTTACCGGGCGCAATCATAAAACCCCTTTATTAAAATCCATCTTATATGTCACGTATCCCTTCCATCATGAGTCTTCATCTGCGTTATCGCCTGTGGATAGCAGAAATGAATTCAGATATTAACATCTTACGGATCTTCGACGATTACCTGCAGGAACTGGCATCGAAAAAAAATGAACAGGAAGTAAAAGCCGGGATTGATCAATTTCAGCAACAATTTGTCTTGCTCAGAAAAGAGATAGATGAATTAAGGCATGAAATGCATATCCTGAAAATGAAGCTGGCTGCTTATGCAAGAGAGATGAAACCGGTTAATTATAAAACTTTCCAGGCCGATAATCATACAACTTTAAAGAAGCGCTATTTAGCTTTCCGGAAAGCATTTGACAAAATAAAAAATGATTTCGGACGGTTCGAAGGTAAATGGCTGCAGTAAATACTCTCCCTGCTGATTTGTCTTTAATCGAAGCAAGGCATTTATCAGGCTGTGATAAAATCAGCCTTGAAAAGTTTTATCCGCAAACTGCCGCATTCAGTATTTAGGATAGCAGATACAATTTGAAATCCGCATAAATTCCCCCCAGGCTGCGTGAATGAAATACTTCTGGCCCTGGTTTAGTAACAATTGCGAAAACCTTATTTGTCGAAATAAATCCATTGCGGAAAATGCAAAAACTGCTTATAGCATCAGCATACATCAATTAGCAAGCGGCTATTCCCGAAAAGAGCTTTGTTGTGATCATTTCATTCATACAAAACAACAAAGCCATGAAAAAGAAAATCGCAAAACCTATCTTCATTAATGCATTCATTGCACTGATATTTACCGGTTTCATAACCACTGTTTCGGCCAGGCAAAATACCTCGTGTACCGATACAGCAATTTCAGGAAAGACTGCAGAAGCATTTCAAAAAGACAGGATTAATTTTTTTATCATTTCGAAGCCAGATAAAATTCTGGATCCGGCGCCCTGGTATAATATTGTAAGAACAAAACTCAGGAACCTTTTTACAAAAAAGAAGTTTATTCCGGTGGTAGCACCCTCTGCATCAGATGCTGCCAATAAGATTTGTAAAATTCTTACCGAAAGAAATGCGATGATCGGCTCTCTCTGGTTCGATTCTCATGGCGCTTATAAAAAAGGATATTCATTTTTTACAATTGGCAGCGATGAATTCAGCTATATAAGCATTAAGGATACAAACTACAATAAACCGCTTGTAATGCTCTCTGTTTTCTGTGATGCCCATACACGGATTGGCATAGGAAGCTGCTATGGCGGGGCCAGCTATATGAGGCCTGCATACAAAGACCATCCCGCAAGCCGTATGAATGGAGATTCTTTGATGATGGGTGCAGGCAATATTTTTCCTTACTCAAACATATATGCATGCGAAAGTTGGGTAATGACAAAGCCGGGCCTGTTTCATAAAAGCTATGCGCTTGCAGGTGCACCGATGCGAAAGAAATTTAAAGATATTGCATTTGAACCCGTGTGGGAACGATTAGGCGAATGGAAAATGTATAATGCAATCAGCAGCAAATTTGAAAATGTAAACACCATAAGTTTTGATAAATCAGGAAATATAAAAATTTGCGACAGCAATTATTTATCAAAGAAAAAAGTGCAGAAAAAGGTGCGTAAAAATTTAAAGAAATTAAGACCGGGGCTTTTGAAAATGTAAAATCATATCCCACCGAGGAAAGAAAAGACTATTGGCAAAAGAACTTTTACAATTCGATAGCAGAGTGCATGCACTACCAATGATAATTCTTTGAAAAAATGAATTATTTTCAACTAAAATTCTCTTGTGACATCCAAAGCGGATAGTCCAGAACAATACATCAAAGAATTACCTGACAAACTTAAAGAAGCTGTATTTAAATTGCGTGATACTATTTTGAAAAATCTTCCTGAAGGATTTAAAGGAGTGATGTCTTACGGAATGATGGGGTACGTAATCCCGCATGAAATCTATCCTCCCGGTTACCATTGCGATCCTAAGCTGCCATTGCCGTTTGTAAATATTACATCACGAAAAAATTTATTGCACTTTACCACATGGGCATATATACTATGCCCCATCTGTTGAAATGGTTTATAGACGAATATTCAAATTACAGCTCCGCAAAATTAGGCATGGGTAAAAGCTGCATGCGGTTTAAAAAAGCGGAACATATTCCGTATAAGTTGATTGCTGAACTTTTAAAAAAAAGTATTCATAAGCCCAATCATTCTGATCTAAACAACTTATTAATTTGTTTTTTAAATCTTTTGAAAAATTAGTATAGAATATTTTTAAATCTTCTTTAGGATTATCCAATGTATGTAGTGTATGTAATCCTAGGAATGCGTTGTTTTTCAACCAGTCTAATTCCATTTCATCTTCAAGAACTTTAAACCTTTGTTCTAAAAATGTTTTTTAGGCATTTTGTATATTTTTTGTTTCTTGGCTAAAAGAGGCAACATTCTCCGGATGTATTATTTCTAAGTCCTAATATATGTGCATTTGATTGTAATATTCTACTTTTTTACCTGTGTCAATCCTTACGCATGTGTCCTGCCATAAGATGTTATTGCATACAACGGTCAGGGCTTGTTGCTGTGGCGGTATTCAGTGATCGTTCAGCCCGAACTGCAGCTCAGTAGCGAACGGGACGATGAGTTTATATTCATTCAGCCGCCATAGCGCCAAACCGCACGTTGAACCAGTTTTTCTTTTCGGCTTTGTTACAGATTTACGTTTCAAATAATCTGTCTTAGCCGTGGCATTACTGCTTCCCAAAGTGCAATGATTATCGTCGCTGTCCGAAAAATGATTTTGTTCTTTTTCATTGTCTTATTTTTTTAAGGTTGATAATAATGTTTCAAGTTCATTCAATGTCATGGTAAATCCACTCTGGAAGCCCATTTCAATCATCTTCTCCATCCGTTCGAGAGATTCATTTTTAATAATAATGCCAACTTTAGTCGTTCCGTTTTCTTCCCTGAAATTCAAATCCCAATCAGAACCTGGCAAAGCAGGGTTCTCATCCTTGTCGGCAAAAGCATTTAAAAATTTGAAATTCGTTTTCGGACTAATGGAGGTATATTTCTGAATGGCCCAATGCTCCTGTCCTTCGGGACTTACCATTGCGTAAAATCTACGACCACCTACTTTAAACTCCATTTCTTTTGTCTTTGAGACAAAAGGTTGCGGAGCCCACCATTGGTCAAGGATTTCTTGTTTTGTAAATGCATCCCAAACCAATGAAAGTTCGGCTGCAAATTCTCTGTTTATGAATACCGTTTTATTTGCTTTGTCAACGGTAAAATCAAATAGCAAATTGTTCTTCATTTTTTTTGTTTTTTAATTGTTGATAATAAATTGTCTAACTGATTGAATTTGGTTTCCCAAATTTTTCTGAATTGCACTAACCATTTGTCAATGTCTTTCATTTTTTCAATTTCAAGAGAGTAATAAATTTCTCTTCCTTTTTGTTTTTGTTTTACAAGCTCACACTCTGTCAAAATGCGAAGGTGTTTAGAAACGGCTTGTCGTGTCATGTCGAAGTGTTCGGCAATGGCGTTTGGTGTCATTGCCTGCAAAGCAATTAAGACGATTATGGCTCGTCTTGTTGGGTCTGCTACTGCTTGAAAAATGTCTCGTCTCAATTTTAATTTTTGTTTATTATGAAACTAATCGGTTGCGAATATATGTGCAACTTTTCGGTTTCGCAAATTTATTTTCAATTTTTTTGTAAAAATGTTTAAAAGTCGGTCAGAATTGTCCGTTTGGTGGGTCGTCCTAAAATTAGTGCTAACGTTGTCGGCTTGGCGACGGTCTGGCATTATTGCTTGTCCTGCCCTGCACAAAACCAAATTAGTAAACGTGATTATGAAGTTAACGAAAACATTTTTAATAAACGGTCAACCCCAGACCAATGCCCAATAGATATTTGTTGTTGAAGTTCCGATGTTCAGCCAGCCTTGGGGATACTTTTGTTGGTAGCAGTTATTCTTACTTTGCATTTTCAAGTCCATATTCAAGCAAACTTTTTATGTTAGGTTTAGGATTTAGTTTAAGTCCTTTAGTATAACATTCAACAGCGTTTTGTTTATTTCCTAAGTCAAAATAACTGTTGCCCATAACTAAATATGCTTGAGCATTGTTAGGGTCAAGTCGCAAATTATTTTCCATATCTTTTATTGCTAATTGTAGTTTGCCACTTTTCTTATAGATATAACCCCTTGCCCAATATGCTATTTCACTTTCTTTTTGTTTTATTGATTTTGTATAATAGTCAATGGCTTTGTCAGTTTCACCTTCCATTTCATAGCAATAACCAATATTGTAAAGTGTTTTAGGCTCTTTTGCGTCTATTTTTAAGGCTTGTAAATAATCAGGAATTGCCTTTGCATATTCCTTTGTTTGTTTATAAAATGTTGCTCGTAAAATTATTAGTCTTGGATTGTCAGAATTGTTTTTTATAAGTCTATTGAAAGTTTCTTCTGCTTTTGTATTGTTGTCAATACTTCTGTAAAGTTTTGCCAATTCTTTATACGCTTCAATGTATGAACTTTTTAAACTAATACATTTTTCATAG
>JAHEZC010000496.1 GCA_023251275.1 Parafilimonas sp.
CCATCGCATTATACGCATGCTCGACGGACAAACTGTCACATAAAATATATTGATATAATTTCATCATTAATACCTGAAACTATGTTCCTGCAATCGAAATCAACTGAGATACATCTCTTTAAAAAGAGCGGCAGGAAAGGTTTTTTAAAAACCGCTTTACCTGTGATAGCATCATTCATGTTGATGCTGCTTCTAATTCTTTTTGTTCAAATGTATCCTCAGAATGGAAATAAAAAAAACAGCTCAGTATCCCCTGTAGCTAAAAGCTCATGCAGCGGGAAGGAATGCAGCGAGAAAGGCGGCGGCAGTGATGATATGCATTCTTATCAGTCTGTTCCGGCAAGGTTGCTGCAGTTTATCCAGTAACGAGATGAAAATTGCTTCATCTCAGAAATAAAATTCACGCTATCATCAATGTTGCCGGTCTTAGGATCGGAATGCCAGGCATTATGCCCATTATACTTAATGATACAACACCAGATAATTAAAGAGTGAAAAGTTTTCACTAAAAAAGAAAGTATGCACAACTTAAAGCCTATTCATGTTTAAAAATTATTTTACAACTGCATGGCGCAACCTGTTGAAAAATAAATTTTACAGCGCCATCAATATTGCAGGGCTTTCTATGGGTCTTGCCGTAGGTATAATGGTTTTAATGTGGGTTCAGGATGAATTGAGTTACGACGGCTTTCACAGGAATGCCGGCAACATTTATAAAATAAATTCTCATCTAGGTACGGGAACGAGCGCACAGGTGTGGACTGGTTCGCCGGGACCGCTGGCAGTTTTTTGTAAGCAAATTCCTGAAGTGGCAAATACTGTAAGGATAAATGATATTTATGAACAAATTCAGTTTAGCAACGCAGATAAAAAGTTTACAGAATCTAAATTAGCCTTTGTTGATTCAACTTTCTTTTCAGTTTTCGATTTTAAATTACTTAAAGGCAATGCTGCAAAGCCTTTTCCCAATATCAATTCCATAATTCTCACCGCATCAGAAGCAAAAAAATATTTTGGTAATGAAGATGCGATTGATAAAACGCTTGTAACAAAAGAAGGAAATTTTACGGTAAGTGGTATAATGGAAGATTTTCCTGAAAACTCCGCTCTTCAATACAACATGCTTTTACCAATGGGGCTGTATGCTGATCAGTTTAAAGAATCAGGCGGCAATGGCCCCTGGAAAATAATGGATGAAGACCTGGGCAATTTTTATTTCTATACCTATGTACAAATTAAAAGCAGAACAGATCCGGAAAAAGTTGCTGAAAAAATAACCAATGCTTATGTGAATAAAAGACACGATGACCCGGATGTAAAAAATAATTTCTTTGCACTTCAGCCTCTGAAAACACTTCACCTGACTGCCGCAGATGGTAACACAAGCGCTTTACAAACGGTAAGGATATTTTTTCTTGTAGCTATACTTATCCTGATTATTGCCTGCATAAATTACGTAAATCTTTCTACAGCAGGTTCCATGCTTCGCTCTAAAGAAGTCAGTGTGCGGAAAATTATCGGTGCTGCAAAACACCAGTTATTCATTCAGTTCATTATTGAAACATCATTAATGTTCCTGTTTGCTTCGCTGCTTGCATTCTTAATTATTTACATTTTATTGCCGTTGTATAATAATCTTTCCGGTAAAAATCTTTTGTTTAATCTCGCAAATGACAATGTATGGATTGTTGTTGGCAGCGCTGTCACCGGAACATTAGCATTGGCAAGTATTTATCCTGCGTTGCTGCTGTCATCATTTAAACCAATAGAAGCATTAAAAGGGAAATTATCGCTCGGTATTGCAAACACTTCGTTCCGAAAAATACTTGTGGTAACTCAATTTGTTTTTTCCGTGGGATTGATAATCGGAACAATTGTTATCGGCAGTCAATTAAAATATATTAGAGAGAAGGATTTGGGATTCGATAAAGAGCATGTTTTTTCTTTTGAAATCAAAAAGGAAATGCACGACCATTTTGCTGCAGTGAGAAATGAACTGGTGCAACAACCAGGAATATTAAGTGTTGCTTCATCAAACAATACCATCGCCGGTGTTAATTCAACAACTGGTGATACGTATTGGGACGGAAAAGAAGAAGGGCGAACATTTCTCATTCATCCGAATACGATTGACGAAAAATTTATTCCATTCTTCAAAATGCAAATGGCTGCTGGAAATAACTTCACTGGTTCAAAAGCTGACTCTGCACATTTTATTCTCAACGAAACTGCTGTAAGGCAGGCAGGCATCAAAGACCCGGTTGGCAAAAGTTTTACACTGTGGAATATTAAGGGAACAATTATCGGTGTGGTAAAAGATTTCAATTATGCTTCGCTTAAGCAGGCTGTGGAGCCTGCCATTTTTAAATACGATCCTTCCAACTGGCGCATCTTCGTAAAAACCACGGGAAAAGATGCAGCAAAGGCAATTGCGGCTGCGCAGAAAACCTGGAAAAAATTTACTCCGGATTTCCCTTTTGACTATTCATTTGTTGATGATGATTTTAATAAAATGTATCAGGCAGAGCAGCGGCAGGGAATTTTGTTCAATGTGTTCGGCATGGTTGCTGTCATTATTTCCTGTTTAGGACTTTTCGGCCTGGCAACATACACCGCCAACATTAAAACAAAAGAAATAGGTATAAGAAAAGTGTTGGGTTCAAGTATTACGGGCTTAATAAATCTATTGGTCAAGGAATTTGTGGCGCTTGTGTTCATTGCGTTTGTTATTGCCGCTCCTCTTGCATGGTGGCTGATGAATAAGTGGCTGCAGGATTTTGTGTATCGAATAAATATCAGTTGGTGGATGTTTGCTTTAGGGGGTATCGGCGTATTGGTTATCGCATTGCTGACAGTAAGTTTCCAGGCGATAAAAGCAGCAATGGCAAATCCGGTGAAAAGCTTGAGAACGGAATAAAGGACGTCAATCGTCAATCGTCAATCGTGAATAAAATAAATCAGACATCAATAAATCATACATCAGAAATCAACTTCTATGTTTAAAAACTATTTCAAAATTGCATGGCG
>JAHEZC010000030.1 GCA_023251275.1 Parafilimonas sp.
ATTGAATCAGGATGATAAAATACCGCTGCCGGCTGGTTAATAGTTAAAGTATCCAGGTACGTACCGGGTGGTTTCCTTGAAACTTTTCTGCTGGTTAAGGTATTCTCTGCATTTATGTCTTTTTTATTCGAGACTTCATGATTGGCACATGAAAAAATCAGGAAGAACAAACAGATAGTGAAGAGGTTTTTTAAAATATAACTGACCATTTTTTTGGGGTTGTTGAAGAATGATTGGCAAATATGTAATTTTTCTTAACGAAGGATGGTGAAAACAACTATAAAAACAACCTTGAATTGAATCAATCCAAGGTTGTAAAACCGCTAATTTATTTTTTCTATAAAAGAATTATTCTACCCTTTGATTAATAGTTCCATAATCTTGTAATATTAAAACCGATGAGGAATTGACCGCCTTTCACTTGTGTACCATCTGTTTTTGTATATCCAAAAGGACTGTTTGCATTATATAGATTATTTTGTTGAGGGCTCAGCAGTGAATAATTACCCAAAAAGAACTGGAATGAATGGCTGCTTGTATTAAACTCAAACCCAAAAGACAAATTGGGATCGGGATTGTTAACAGCGTGCCTGGTAATAGGTTGATCATAGTTGATCATTATGGAAGTAACATTAGTTAATTTATATCTTCCGGAAAAAGCAATTGCAAAATGATTATGATTCATTTCTTCAAATATAACCTGTCCGGTGCTATCATTTTTTGTATAATAACCATTTACTGAATTCTGATGTGATAAGCTTACCGCTACCTGTGCAGAAAACTTATTGGTAACTTTCCTGGCAATAATCAACTGGTTGAAAAAAGACAAACGTTGTGATTGGTATTTAAAAATGCTGTTATCCTTATCCTTCCTTGTGTCATAAGCGATGTTACCATAGTATGTTACACTGACCGGGTATCTGCCTTTTGTCTGTGTAATAAAAGAATATTTAGCATTTGCATCCCACAACATGTGTGCTTTGGTAATACCCATGCCTACAAAAAGTTTCTGTATGGGAGCATAATTTACACCGAGGCGGATATTGGAAGGAGCAAAAAATCCCCAGAAATCCTGATAACCGTTTTGAACTGTTCCAAACCTATGTTGGATATCAATCTCTAATGTGCCTTTTACGGGCACAAGTACCGTTTGGTTGTCAATAATCCAGACGCTTTGAAAAGTGTTTTTTACCGGTTTGACCTTGACAGGAGCAGCACTTTCTCCTGCGACGACAGAACTATCCTGTGCATGCAGGTCTACCTGAAATAAAAACAAGCAACTGAACAGGGACACAGGTAAAATAAACGCGTGGTCTGGTATATTTAGCTTTAGTTTCATTTTATTATTTTTTTGGAGTTCATCTAATTATTTGGCGCACCATTTCTGATCCAGTCATATATTTTTTGTCTGTCAGCAGCAGCGGGAATGTATTGCAGCATATCTCCATTAATCATTTTATATAAAATACTTTCTTTTGGTACAGAGATATTGACAAATCCGCCGTTGACAATTTGATTGTAGGATATATCTATAATCATATAAGGCTTGTGATCCCCGGATGCATGACAACCCGATAAAGCACAATTAGTATTCAGAAACGGCGCCAAATCATTTTTAAAACTCACTGACTGGGGAGGGCCATCCGGATCAATTACAGCATCCGGCAGTATAACATCTGAATAGCAGCCATTTAAACCAATTCCCATTATAAGAATGAGACTCATCTTCAATATTACTTTTTTCATCGTAATTTTTTTTTGATTACTTATTGTTGAAGTTCATGTTACATTCAATATCAATTTTATCTGCAATGCTGGTGCTCGTAATACCAAAATCCCTGCAGTTAAACTGAAACAGTAATTGCAAACCAAAAACATCATATACTGAATTGACATTTGCTTTTGGGATATATTTTAACCTGCCAATAATAGATTGTGTAAGTGGCGCTGTTAATTTGCCTTGCCAGGTAAGGTTAAGAGTTACTATATAATCAGCGCTGAGCGGATCAAATTTTACTTCGGTAGTTTTGATTTTAGCGAGATTAGTTACAGTAAGATTCTGTGTGCCATCTACAATAGCAGTAGTACCCATGCCGGAAACATTACAACCCGCATCGCGGCCCGGTTCTCCTGTATTGGAGGTGTTGATCTGGACATATCCATTAAAATAAGTCTTTGCAGGTTCATTTTCATAAAATGCCCATGAACTATCTAATAACGGTTGGCCGGTTGTAACATAATTGATCATTTCTGCATCCGTCACATCATGCATGCCAAATTGGTTAAAACGCCCTGTAAGCAAACCTGCTATTCCTACATAGTTAGTTGACCACAGTACACTTGAGTGAACTTTATCCAGCTTCCATTCACTGCTATTGCCAGCCGTCATATTACCGGGAAGATGAACATTTGTGCCCCGCGTAATGACAGGAGTATTAGACGCAGGAGGCGGCGGAACTACATCCTTATGGGTGCAACCGGCGATGTACCCGTAGGCACCTGCAAGCATCAGGAGAACTATAAGTATTTTGTTGGTAAGCAGTTTCATAAAAAATATTTAAATGAAAAAAAATAATTAATTACTATGCAAATCTATTTTTGAGGATTCGAAATATTTATGACTGCCATCAAAGTAAAAAGTGACAGTCATTATGGTTTCAGGTGATTGTAATCATAAAATCGAGTGCCGGTAAATTTTTTTGCAGTGAAAGCAGCAGGAATTCGCTAAATGAAGGATCAGAATCTTAAACGTTTTCAAATGATCATGTTTTTCAACACATCCTCGTGAACTGACGGATTCGCATACTTCAATTATATAGGGTGTGTGGTTTGCTTCAGGCTGATTTCTTATTCAGCTTATAAAAGAATTATCCAATTTCTTTTCATTCATGAGACATTTTTTGGTGAAGCAAATTTCAATCTCGTTTTCGTTCTAAGCACCAAGCTTTTTGATTTTGAATATTTGTACAACAAGAAAAATGATTATACCCCACACACCAATAATGATTGAGTAAGCAATACCAAGCAGCCAGAATGGTGTTTTGAAATGGGCTCCCCAAAGTGTTCGGCTGTTGAATGCATCATTGTTATCCTGAAGTGGTTTACCCCATTTGCAGTTTTTTTCAATAAGCAGGTTCCCATACAAATCATTGTCTTCAGTTTTTGCAAGCAGTACCAGGTTGCCATTTATATCGCCGGGTAAACTGTCTCTTTTAAACTGAGCAATTATCTGGCCGCTTGAATCTGTAGTATAAGATTCCTCATCGCCAATAGGCAGGTCCCCCAATAATCTTTTTACCATTATTTTTACTTCCACACCTTTTACCGGTTTCCATTCACTGCCATTTTTTTCCAGTGAAGTTATCCTGATGCTTCTTACGCCATCTTCATTTAATGTATCTAAAACCAGTTTAGCTTTTTTTATTACAACTTCTGCAGTTAATGCTTCTGTTTTTCCGACAGGCTCTGAAGTTGCTTTAAACGTAAATTCTGAAGACGAATCCCATGTTGATTTAAAAGAAACAGGGATGATGATCTTGCCTTCACCTTTTTCATTTGTGATAATTTTCCCGAGCGTAGAAGTGTTTGACTTTTCATTCAAAAAAACAACTACCGTGATGTCTTTTACAGGTAAAAATTTTCGTTCTTTTTTTATTTTAGTTTTTACTATCAGATAAGGCGCCTGCCGGTCAGAAACAAAATATTTGATATCTAATAAAACCGGGGCGACAATTGAGTCCTGTGCAAATGAAATTGCTTTTATTCCGGTGATTAAAATGATTGTTGATATAACAATACGGAGTTTATTTTGCAGTTGTTTCATGTTGTTCATTTATAGTTTCCTGAATAGGTATGATCGGGAATACCCTTGCAAAAAAAGTTATGATCAGTAAGGCGCCTGCCAATGAACCCATTGCAATAGCCCATTCCTGCCAGCTTGGGAAATAATGTTTGTAGTTCTCAGGCACGTCTGTCATCGGTAGAAATGGATGGAGCAAAGTTGGCGTTACAATCAGGTATCGTTTGAACCATGCACCAACAACGACCAATATACCTGCAATAAGCGCCGGTAAAGGTTTACGCCCTTTTTTAAATATCAGTATTAAAATGGGTATTATCATTCCTGCGAGGATAGCAAACCAGAATATTGGTGCATAGTCACCTGCAAATAATTGTGTAAGATGTGCGTCCTCTGATTTTTTCATTTTAAATGCCGGAACCAAATACTCATTTACATTAAAATATAAATAAAGCAAAGCCAGTAACACCACAATGCGCCCCATTTTATCAAAATGCTTTTCGGTAATATATTTTTCGAGGTTGTATGCTTTTCTGAAAATATACATAGCAATCAACACCCCGCCCGCCCCAACTAAAAAAGCGCCTGAGATAAAATAAGCCCCAAAATTGGTGCTATCCCAGCCTGGTCGGTAGGTGGTGGCAAACAACCAGGAAGTAACTGTGTGTATGCAAAAAGCAACAGGAATAATTGTCACACAAAGAACGTTCACAGCACGTTTGTTCAACATATTCTGAAGCCGTCCACCTTTCCAGAATGAACCAAGAAAATGATATAGTTTATTATACTTTTTTGTTGATCCCTTCCTGCTTCCCATAAGTATTTTTAAATCAGGCAATAAGGGGAAGTATAATAATAAAAGGCTGAGGAAAAGATAAGTGCCTATTACAATTACATCCCACATAATGGGAGATTTAAGCCGTCCGTACAGAAAGAGGTTAAAAAGTCTTTCAGGGCGCCCCATGTCAACGATAATAATCAACGACGCAAATAAGATCGCTGATACTGCTATGATCTCAGCAATTCTTGTGAGCGGTGTGCTCCATTTTACATTGGCGAGCCGGAAGACTGCAGTTATTAATGAACCCACGAGGCTTATCGCTACAAAAAATACAAAGTTGGAAATATATATTCCCCACGAAACATAATCTCTCATTGCTGTTACACTCAAACAATTCTTCAATTGCAGATAATAAGCAAAAGCGCCAACAAGACAAAATGCTATTAATACACCTGTCCAGATCATCCCCAGCTTACCAAACTTTTGAGGAAGAAGATCATTGGTAATTATTTCGCTTGTTATAGAAGTTGAATTTTCCACGTTCAGTTATTTAGCATTATTTTTTTCAATAGTATCAGTTTTCAATCCTGTTTCAAAAGGGAAATTTCGATTCACAGGAGGCAGATAATAAACCCTTGGCTTGGTGCCCAGGTCTTCCATTAAACGATATCCTGCTTTATCTTTAATCAAATCACTAAAACGGAATGTTTCTGCTCCATTAGTTACTGAATCTTCATTCATATCACCAAAGAAAAAAACACCATTGGGGCATGCAGATACACAATGTGGTAATTCACCTTTTCTTGCCATATCGGGGCAGAAATCGCACTTACTTACTGTACCAATTTTTTGTGGCACACTTGTTTCACAGGAATAATGTTGTGTGGCAATTTCTTTTTCTGCTACAGGTTCCTGCCAATTGAAAACTCTCGTAGAATAGGGACAAGCTGCCATACAAAAACGGCAACCAATACAACGGTCACTGTCAATCAGCACAATTCCATCCATGCGTTTAAAGGTTGCGTCCACAGGGCAAACCTTTACACAGGGTGGTTCATCACAATGCATGCAGGTAGCAGGTTCCCAGTAAGGTGCTGTATGTTCTGCTTCCTGCATGGCATGTATTTTTATCCAGTTTTGTCCCGGGTTTAAATGATGAGCGTGATTGCACTCAGATTTACAGGCGCCCACATTTTTGCATCTCGAAAGGTCTATAACCATTACAAATTTTTTCCCTTCTATGCCAATCCTTTCTTCACTGTTTGTTATTGGCGGTAATTCCGGAATGGGTTTTAGAAATGCTTTATCTACTTCAATGATCTCGCCATCCACTGATAACAACTTAACCATTTCCCCCGAAGGAATTATTTGATCCTCTCCTGGTCTAAAAGTATTATTCGAAGAACATCCTCCTGCGATGCCTGCCATTAAAGCTGCAGTCAGAAATTCTCTTCGTGAAGTATCATTATTTTTCATTGTTGGTTTGTTTATCTGTCAGGATAAGTGATTATTTTTTTACCCATCTTTTCAGTTCCTCATCCTTAATCTTTTTTCTTGCAGAACTCAGCAGTGCCTTATCTATTTCTACCAGCTTACCATCTTGCGTAAGCATTTTAACTGTTTCATTTTTTTTCATTTTATTGCCAGCTATAAATTTCAATACGGTAAGAGAAGAAAGAAAGACAGTACTCCAAAGCAGGAATTTTTTTCGTGAGTGTGATTTTAGATTTTCCTCCATAAAAAAAACTTGATGATTTAAGTGCGCAAAATATTCAGAGATTTATTATAATATAATAACCTTACTCATGAAGAAATATGATTATTATCATGTTCTTAACACGGCAACTTAAAATAAAAAGACCGGCCTGTAATAACATAGTCCGGTCTATAATTCTCTTTAAGTAGCCACTATTTCTTTAGAGTTCTTATATAATTTACCAGGCTCCACCTATCATCTGCATCAGGTATTTTCTTTTTAAAGTTGGGCATGTCGTCACGGCCTTCTGTTGTTTTATAAAAGATCGAGCCATCACTTTGAGACTGGAAGTCAGTCTTTGAAAAATCACCGGGTTCTGTTTTTAACTGGGCTGCTTTGGGTCCATCACCTAAACCTTTTGCACCATGGCAGGACTTGCAATGTGTTGCATATAATTCTTTCCCTTCATTAATTGATTCTGCACTGGAGGGCACAGCGTTTTTCATGTTTTTATAATTATCCGGAACCGGCCAAGGCTTATTCTGGTAATATGGCTTAAAACCGGAAACCATAATAAATACAAACAAGCCAATGATAATAAAAGTAACTACAGTGATAAGCCTTATTTTCATGTTGATCAGGTTTTATCGTTATGAATAATTGAATTATTACGAAGGCAAATTACTTGATAGATAAATCCCTTATACTGATAGATGTAAATCGTTTACATGATTTTAATCAGGGTTTTGATAAAAAATAATTAAGATTATTCGCATTTAATCGGCCTGATTTTTAAAATAGGCTTGCAGACACTTAATTAGTCTCATCTTCAGATAATTTGGGATCTGTGATTATCAAGATTTCAGATTACACTTCTTATATAATCACGAAGGATTAAAATTTAAAGTATATTAAAAAACTACAGAAATAAAATTTTCTTTGTATAAAAGCGACTGGAAATACGGGCGTTGCAATCAGTACCTTAAACGTTTTTTAAAATACAAAAAGGAAAAAGATAGCAATACTATTAGAGCAAATATGCCGAGATTCAGGATAAGACTATAAGTATATATTTTCATATCGTTTCCTATAATATTCGTATCCCCGTGTAAGGCGAATAATTGTAAGAATAAATCTCTTACCAAAAGGAAGAAAAAGACAAGATTATGTGCTAAGCACAGAACTTTTTTTTGACGAAACGCCGGTATCCAGAAAAGAATAGCAAGAAGCCCCCATGCTGTCAAAAGTGGATGTTGCATTGTCAATTTTATATTTTCAATTGAGTAATCAGGGTATAAATTTTTCAATTGAAGTGCGAGGTATAGAGTACCCACAAGAGCATACGAGAAAGGTAGAAGCGAAACGATCCTATCCTTAAAATCGTTTTTTAAGCGCTGTTTTCCGGCAATAAAAAAAGTAACAGCATAGATTAAAGAATACCCGGAAAAAAAAGCCAACAGTTCAAGCTGCTGCAGGTATGAAAAAAAACTATTATCCATTTACTGTAATATTTGCAAAGATGCCAAATGCAGATGTTTCTGCAATTTGTTCAATAAAATTTTGCATTAAATCATTTCCTCTGTGTCAACGATATCTTTTCAATACTCTTGTTATTTTATCCCTGCATTATTTCCTGATCAGATTCATGATGAAACTCTGCTTTTTATCTGATTGTAATCATTATTCTTTTACAGGTGCAATTATACCTTGCTGCGTTCTTTAAAAACTTATTATATGGAAACAACATTGATAGAAGCAGCGGAAAAACGCTACAACGAAACAGCCAAAACGACAAAAAAATATGTTTTCTCTTTTCATGAAGGAGAGGGAAAAAACAAACAGCTTCTTGGTGGTAAAGGAGCAAATCTCTGCGAGATGACTCAAATCGGTCTAAATGTACCGTCGGGATTTGTAATTTCAACAGAAGCCTGCATGAGTTATTTATCCGGAAATAAACAATTACCTGAAGGTGTGATGGTACAGGTGTTGCAGCAGATGAAGATGGTTGAAGAAGCGACCGGCAAACGCTTCGGTAATGCTGCAGATCCGTTACTTGTTTCGGTACGTTCGGGTTCAGCTTTATCTATGCCGGGCATGATGGATACTATCCTGAATTTGGGATTGAATAAAGAAACGTTACATGGTCTTATTGAGCAAACAAAAAATGAACGGTTTGGCTATGATGCGTATCGCCGTTTTATACAATTGTTCGGTAAAGTGGCTCTTGGTGTGCCCGATGAAATTTTTGATAAAATATTTGAAGAGGTGAAGCACAGGGCTGGAGTAAAAATTGATATCGGCTTAAGTGCTGTTAATTTGAAAGAGATCAGTGAACGTTTTCTTGATGCAATAAAAGATTATACGCACAAACCGTTCCCTGAAGATGTTTATGAACAGCTCGAAATTGCCATCAAAGCAGTATTTAATTCATGGATGGGAAAAAGGGCAATTGATTACCGGCGTGAGTTTAATATTACTCCCGATCTGGCCAATGGTACTGCTGTGAATGTAGTAGCAATGGTTTTTGGTAATATGGGAAACGACAGTGCTACAGGTGTTGGTTTTACAAGGGATCCCGGGACCGGTGAAAATGTTATGTTTGGAGAATATCTTGTAAATGCGCAAGGTGAAGATGTTGTTGCAGGTATTCGTACACCAAAACCAGTGCACCTGCTTGCAGAAGAGATGCCTGAGCTGTATCGCCAATTGGAAGAGCTGCGCGATAAACTTGAAAGTCATTACAAAGAAGTCCAGGATTTTGAATACACCATTGAAAATGGAATTCTTTATTGTTTGCAAACACGCAATGGTAAGATGAATGCCACCGCAATGGTCCGTACTTCTGTTGAAATGGTGAAAGCTGGATTGCTTACAATAGAACAGGCATTGCTGCGTATAAAGCCGGCAATCATTGAACAACTATTACATCCCCGTCTTGACAGTAAAAACAAACAGGAACCATTGGCACAAGGTCTTCCTGCTTCACCAGGCGCTGCATCAGGTCAATGTGTATTTGATGCAGACCGTGCTGAAATGCTCGGTCGTTCAGGAGCTAAGGTGATATTGGTTCGTGAAGAAACAAAGCCTGAAGACATTCATGGATTCTTTGCATCACAGGGTATATTGACAAGCCGTGGTGGCAAAACCTCACATGCTGCAGTTGTTGCAAGAGGCATGGGAAAGCCTTGTGTTGCCGGTGCAGAAGGAATTAAAGTAGATGTGAAATTGAGACAGGCGATCATCGGTGACAAAATTTTGTATGAAGGTGATTACATAACGATAGACGGAGGAACCGGATATGTTTATAAAGGTGTTATTCCAACTGTGGAATCTGAATTCAGTAATGAACTGAAGACTTTATTATCATGGGCAGATGATGCAGCAACACTGAAAGTAATGGCAAATGCTGATACGCCCGAAGCTGCCGCAAAAGCATTGCAATTTGGTGCTGTGGGAATCGGTCTCTGCCGCACTGAAAGAATGTTTAATGCAAGTGATCGTTTGCCGATTGTAGTAGAAATGATCATTGCCAATACAGAACATGAAAGGCAACAGGCATTGCAACAATTGTTGCCGATACAAAAAAAGGATTTTAAAGAAATATTGATGACGATGGCTCCTCATCCCGTTACTATTCGTTTGCTTGATCCGCCTATTCATGAATTTTTACCGGCGGAAGAAGAATTAAAAGAAGAATTACAACACCTGCGTCATTTAAAAGAAACAGCAAGTGGTGTAAGTAACCTTATCAGCAGTTTACGTTTGCTGCATGCTGAAAATCTCGATTTGAAAGATATACTTCCGTTTAATGGAAAAGGCGTCGAATTGATCGAACAGGCGATTACAAAAAAAGAAAATATTCTGAAAAAGGCGCATGAATTACACGAAGTGAATCCAATGCTTGGTCATCGCGGTGTACGATTAGGTCTCACTTATCCTGAAATCTATAAGATGCAGATACAGGCTATACTTGAGGCTGCTGCAGAATGTCAAAAAGAAGGTATTGATGTACATCCGGAAATAATGATACCGCAGGTATGCGCTGCGGAAGAATTAAAGAAGGTAAGAATATATGTTGATGAAGTATCTCGTCAAATCGACACAACATACAACATAAAACCTTCTTTCAAATTCGGAACGATGATAGAAGTTGTTCGTGCATGTATGGAAGCCGATGAATTGGCTAAAGAAACAGAATTCTTTTCATTTGGGACGAACGATCTTACGCAAGCGACTTTCTCTTTCTCAAGAGAAGACGCAGAAAACAAGTTTCTCCCCTTTTATGCAGAGAAAAATATTTTGCATGATAACCCATTTGAGATCCTTGACAGGAACGGCGTTGGTAAATTAATGAAGATCGCAATTGAGTGGGGACGCAAAACTAATCCGGAATTGGAGATCGGTATTTGCGGTGAACATGGCGGCCAGGCTGACTCAATAAAATTTTGTCATGAATTAGGTCTTGATTATGTCTCCTGCTCCGGTCCGAGAGTGCCTGTGGCACGATTGGCTGCAGCCCATGCGAAACTGGGAGAAGCAAAAGACAAGTCTTTGTGATGATGTCAGCATTCACCAAAAAAATTGAAACTTCTTACAGTAAGTTAATTCAAACTTCAAACAAAACAGGGCACTTCCTTAATGCCCTGTTTTGTTTCTCAACTGCTGCGAAACATGATCATTCATGAAGCATTTTATTATTTCTATCAATATAAAATACTTTATTGTCTTTCATAACACGTGCTTCTCCATTATCGAAACTGTCAGCAAAATCATACTGCGGACTAATTACTATTTTTCCTTTATCGTCAATGTATCCCCATAAACCTCTTGTATTAGAAATGGG
>JAHEZC010000031.1:0-924 GCA_023251275.1 Parafilimonas sp.
CCAACATCAATGCAACAATAAAGCTGCTCACAACAGTAGAAAAGAAATAAGTCCATGCAAGTGTTGCGAATAACCAGGTGCAAAGCACGGTCATGCCTGTGATAGCATAGCGGTTGCGGTCAACAGTACATTCCTTCAGTAATTCTTCTTCTGCGGTGGAAAGCCACCATAAAAAACGGGTAAAGCCCGTAGGCTGATATTGCGCTCTCTGCGAAAGCGATTGCATGGTTTCCTGCATACAGGGTTACAATTTTAAATTGTGGAATAAATATGTTGCGATAGTGGTTAAGATGGGATGCGCAGCATATAACGGACAAGTACGAAAGCTTAGTGTTGGAGTGAAAAATAAATTCTGTGAAAGTTTGGTGAATAAAAATTTGTTGTGCTGTGATGAGAAGTGCTGGTTTAAATGATTGCGGAGAATAAATTTTGATGAAATAAAAAGTACCGCGTGGATATAACAGTTTGAAATAAAAAAACTGATGCGGCAATAGTTAACTGATGCTTTCAGCACCAAAATATTTATGCAGCACTTCCGGCAATTCAATAGTATTGGCTGTTTGATTATTTTCAAGCAGGCTTGCAACAATTCGCGGTAATGCAAGAGAGGAACCGTTTAAGCTATGCGGCAGTTGTCTTTTTCCGTTTACGTCTTTGTAGCGACAGTTCATACGGTAGGTTTGAAAGGTTTCGAAATTGGTTACGCTGCTTACTTCGAGCCAGCGTTGTTGTGCTGCACTATACACTTCAAAATCGTAAGTCATGGCGCTGGCAAAACCCATATCGCCGCCGCAGAGAAGCAATATGCGATAGGGGAGGTTCAAAGACTGTAACAATTTTTCTACATGCGTAACCATTTCCTCAAGTGCATCGTAACTCCATTCCGGTTTTGTAATCTGAACGATCTCGACTTTTTCAAACTGG
>JAHEZC010000031.1:934-11119 GCA_023251275.1 Parafilimonas sp.
GGGAGAATAGGCTGTCATCTTCAATGGCAAATCTTTTTCCTTTACAATCACATCACGATAAATATTGGTTATAGGAACTTCTGAAGTAGGGATTAAATAAAATTGATCTTCCGTTACATAATACATCTGTCCTTCCTTATCAGGCAATTGACCGGTACTGAAAGCGCTGGCTTCATTTACCATAAAAGGAGGAAGGTATTCTGTATATCCTGCAGCGGTATTGTGATCCAGAAAATATTGGATCAATGATCTTTGCAATTTTGCACCCTTCCCAATATACAGAGGAAAGCCGCTACCGGTGATCTTTGTACCCAAATCAAAATCTATGAGTCCGTATTTTTTTGCAAGCTCCCAATGAGGTAAAGCCGCTGAATCTTGTGAAGGTTTATTGCCACCTTCACGAACAACTTTATTATCATCGGGGGTTTTACCAACAGGAACCTGCTGGTAAGGAAGGTTAGGCAAAAGCACTGATTTTTCCTGCAGGGATTTTTCCACTGAAACAATCCGTTCTTTTGCTTTCTCTATATCGTCTTTTGAAGAAGCAACCTGTTGTTTCTTTAATTCAACCTCAATTATATTGCCCATACGTATTAAATCCCTGATCTCTTTTGCGCCTGAATTCAGTTGCGATTGTATTGTGTCAATTCCTGCCTGTAATTTTTTTCTTTCATCATCCAATGCAATAATTTCATCAACCAATCTCAATTCTTTAAAATTTTTAACAGTTAATCTTTCCTTTACCCATTCAGGGTTTTGGCGCAATATACTTACCTGTAGCATGCAAATAAATTTTGCGCAAAGATAGCTTTTGCCATCACAACCCTAACTTTGCGCCCTATGATTGTATCCGATGACCTGCAGCAGCGGTGGTGGATTTTGGAAGCTAAACTCATAGAACGTTTTGGCAAAAAGCCCGACTTAGAAGCTATTTTATTTTTGATCGGGATGCAGGAAACGAATTTTATTACAAAAAAAATTACAAAAGAACAAAAGCAGGATCTGATGCATGTTGCTGTTTGTACTGTGCTAAGCGGGAGTGGTTATTATGCATTGGAAAAATATGATGCTGATGGCTGGCCGCACTTTCAACAATTGAAAGCATTGCCGGGTACAAATCTTTATGAACAGGAAAATTTTTTGAAAGACCATATTTTACTTTATTTCGACCAGCGCGGATTTTAAAAAATAATACATGAAAAAATTAAGTCTTTTTATGGCCGGCATATTTATATGCCTTATTTCTTTTACACAAAACAAAACAAATACGTCAAAACCAACGGGGGGCACTGCACAAAGTACAGTTAAAAAAAAACAGGATCAAATGGTTGAAATCATTACTGATTTTGGCAATATGGTGGTAAAATTGTACGATTCAACTCCTCTGCACGGGGATAATTTTATTAAGCTTGTAAAGGAAGGGTTTTATGACAGCCTTATGTTTCACAGGGTAATTCCCGGATTTATGATACAGGGGGGTGATCCTAACAGCAGAAATGCACCGGATTCTGTGATGCTCGGGGCAGGTTCTGCGCCGGGCGGAATGATTAAGGCCGAAATAAGGCCTTACCTGATACACAAAAAGGGAGCATTGGCGGCGGCAAGACCTGACAATCCACAAAAAGCCAGCAATAACTGCCAGTTTTATATCGTACAAGGAGAAATACTGAATGATGTGCAACTGAATATGGCAGAATGCCAGGTAAGGTCTTCAAACCCTGCATTTACTTATTCCGATGCACAAAGAAACCTTTATAAAACAACAGGAGGCGCTCCATTGCTTGATCAGAATTATACAGTGTTTGGAGAAGTAATTGAAGGTATAGAAGTGATTGATAAAATTATTGCTGTTCCGCGGGATGCAAACAACCGCCCCCTGAAAAATGTCCGCATGAAAATGAAACTGCTGAATTAGTTGCTCCTGTTGGGCATATCAGAATTTTTATTCAATATTTGTAAATATAAAACCATGCTTTATGAATTTTCCGTCGGATATAAAATATACAAAAGACCATGAATGGATAAAACTTGTTGACGATAACACTGCAATTATCGGTATTACAGATTTTGCCCAGCAGGAATTAGGTGACATTGTCTATGTGGACATTTCAGTTGTTGGCAAAACTTTACAGGCAGAAGACGTGTTTGGCACCATAGAAGCAGTAAAAACTGTAAGCGATCTTTTTCTGCCCGTTGCCGGTACTATTCTGGAAGTCAATACAGCATTGGAAAAAAAGCCTGAACTTGTTAACAACGATCCTTATGGCGAGGGCTGGATAATAAAATTAGCCGTTACCAATTCTGCGGATATCAATGCCTTGATGGATGCCTCTGCATACGAAGCATTGGCAGGTTAAAATTTACTCTTAGTTGGGTATGCAGGTTCAAAAAATAAGTTACCACCTGGTTTTAAACTTTTTATTCATTTAATTTGCCCGAAAAAGTAAAAATAAAGTTTGCGTTATTTCTTCCGGCTGTAGCATGGTTTGTTATTACTATTATTCTCATGACGCTCCCCGGTTCAGACATCCCTCAAAATGATTTTTTAACCTTAATATATTTCGATAAATGGGTGCATATTGGCATGTTTGCTGTTCTCGTAATTCTTACCGGCATGCCATTTCTGAAAGCAAAAGCTGCTAACCGGAATCTGTTTTTAAGAATTGCCCTGGCTGCAATTTGTTATGGTGTTGCAATGGAATTTGTGCAAAAATTCCTGACAACTGACAGGTCTTTTGAAATTTGGGATATTACAGCAGATGCTGCAGGCAGCTTTGCAGGTTACTTTATTCTTTTTAACCGCCATAAGAAAAATTTGAAAGCAAAAGTTTCTGAATAATCTTTCTCATACAAAAAATAAGCCCCTGTAGAAACAGGGGCCGCAACCAAAACTAACTGCTTATGAGAAAATTGACTATTTTAAATCTTATTTCATTTTAGTCGCAAATGCAATGCCAAAAAGAAACAGAGGATGTTAAGAATTTTTATTTTTTAAAAAAGAGCGATTTGAGTTTATAGACGCAAAGTTCAATCAAAGTTTAATAAGAAAATGTTAAGTGTTAAGAACAATGTGGTTGATTTGTTGAAGAATTGTAAAAATGTGATTCAAAAAAGCTTGTGGCTCTTCATTTACGCATTGGCCCATTCTTTATTTTTTTCCGGGTAATAAGTAACTCAATTTTTATTAGGGTTAAGATATTTGCTGCCTTGTAAAAATGTGCTCTCTTATTTTCAGTATTCATTGAACTTAAACCTGAAATATTTGATAAAATATAATAATCTGCCTAATTTAATATTCTCAACTTATAAATTTTTCCCATTGTGACCGCTTCTGTCTTATACCCTGCACAATGCATCCTGGGCGAAGGGCCAATCTGGCATGGTGAAAGAAATAGCTGCTTTTGGGCAGATATAGAAGGCATGATGTTGTATGAATATAACACCGAAACTAAGCGAATGGAATCCTGGAAGTTCAAGCATCGGATTTCCCTCGCTGTGCCTTATGATGAAATAAATTTGTTGATAGCATTCCAGGGAGGATTAGCTAAGTTTGATTTGAATACCGGAGCGTTTACTGAACTTTTGGATATTGATAAAGAAATCCGGGACAATCGCTGCAATGACGGGGCATGTGACAGCGAAGGGAGATTGTGGATCGGCACAATGAATACTTATCTTACTCAGGGGGCAGGCTCCTTATATTGTGTGGACAAAAATTTTGTATTGAAGAAGAAACTTGAGCATGTTTCCATATCAAACGGATTGACATGGTCACCCGACAACAAAACCTTGTACTATATTGACAGTCCTTCACAAATGGTGCAGGCATTTTCATTTGATGCTGAATCGGGTGATATAACTTTTCAAAGAAAAGCGATTGGTATCCCGTCAGAAATGGGAACGCCGGATGGCATGGCTATAGATGAGGAAGGAATGTTATGGATTGCACATTGGGGCGGCTTCGGTGTTTATCGCTGGAATCCGTTAAACGGAAAATTAATTAATAAAATAGAGGTTCCGGCGCCCCAGGTATCTTCCTGTGCATTTTGCGGGAAAGATATGGATGAATTAATCATTACAACTGCAAGGGAAAATATGACAATGGAAGAGTGGAAAAAATACCCGCATAGCGGTGATGTGTTTATAGCAAAACCGGGTGTAAAAGGAATTGCAGCTAATAAATGCAGGCTTTAAAAAAAGGAATAAAATATTTAACGAACGCAGATTATGCCTGAAAAAATATTTGATAAGCAGGTAGCTATCGTTACGGGAGCAGGCGTGGGCATAGGATTTGAAATATGCAGGGAGCTTGCATTGAATGGCGCTATTGTGATACTAAATGATATTGATGAAAGTCTTGTTGCAAAAGCAACTGGCATAATCAATAAAGAGTGCAGTGAGAATAAATGTTATGCCGCTGCAGGTGATGTTTCAGACATAGCTTTTATCACGACTATGGTTTCAGATACAGTAAAGCAATTCGGCAAACTGAACATAACTATCGCCAATGCAGGCATTACTTTGTTCGGAGATTTTTTTACTTATACGCCTGAAGCTTTTTATAAAGTAATGCAGGTAAATCTTGGTGGCAGTTTTTTTCTTGCACAGGCAGCGGCACGTCAGATGAAACTACAGGAAAACGGCGGCAGTATTTTATTTATGTCATCTGTTACCGGGCACCAGGCACATAAAAATTTAGCAGCTTACGGCATGACAAAGGCCGCTCTTGAAATGCTTGCAAAAAATTTAGTGATAGAGCTTTCTCCTTTTCGTATCAATGTGAATGCACTTGCACCCGGCGCTACACTTACTGAGAGAACCGTTGATGATGCCGGTTATGAAAGTACCTGGTCCCGGATCACGCCGATGGGCCGTCCGGCCACTACATTGGATATTGCACATGCAGCGTTATTTCTTGTCTCAGAAAAAGCAAAACACATTACCGGGCAGAGCCTGATTATAGATGGTGGTTGGACATCCATAAGCCCTTCTCCCTTTGAGTAGATAAAACGCTTTCTTAAAGAGATTATAATCTTATTTTTTCGGGCAAATATTTAGCTATGAGATTTTCGTAATATGGTCTTAATTCTTCTACCACAGGCGGTTTCGGGCTTTTTGAATAAAGATCATAAGGATTAAATTTTTTTACCCATTGAAACATTTCACGGTCATGATCGTCCATCAGGTGTTCATAAGCATGTTCCCGGTGCTGTGCGTAAAATGAATGATAACGTATCATATATAAGGCCGGTTCAGGCAGGTAATCTTTCGTAATGTGGTATAAATATTCATCGTGTCCCCAACTCATGAGCACATTGCGCAAACCACAGCCTTCTTCATAGATACCATATTTTGAATTGTATTTTTCTTCACCATTATCAGGATTGTATTCAAAGAATTCAGGATAAACCACTTTGTCGGAAAATTTGCAGCCGACAGGAAATGTATCACCAACTACTGCCCATTGCGGTTCACCGAACAGGCACAATACTTTGCCCATGTCATGGATAAATCCTGTCAATACAAACCAGTCAGGGTGTCCGTCTTCACGTATGGCCTCTCCTGTCTGCAACAGGTGCTGCAACTGGTCAAGTTCAATATCCGGATCAGAATCATCAACCAGTGTGTTGAGAAAATCCATCGCCTCCCATACTTTCATTTCCTTCCGGTTGAACTGCAGAAATTCTTTTCTTTTCTCCTGCACAAAATCATAGGTCTGGTAAGTATGATTGAGGCGGTAAAACTCACGAACAGTATCCCGTGCCGGTTTATCATAATTGCGAAACTCTTCTTTTGCCTTGGCAGGTGTATCGGCTTCAGGATATCTTTCCAGTACATCTTCTTCCCATTCTTCTATGCTTTGCAATGGATTGATCTCTGCTGCTGAAAATGAAGTATATTCTTTCATAACTGATGGTTTTGTGGCGCTAAATTTACGAATTTTATACAGTGAGCAGTTATTTTTTATAAGAGAATATGAAATGCGAACGGGGGAAAAATAAAATCTTACAACTAACTTTTCACCACAATTCAAAATACCAGTTTCAATAAATGCTTTGGTGGAAATATTTTGCAAATCTTATTGAAGCAGCATACACGGTTCTTTTAATTGGTTAAAAAAGTTCAGCTCAGGCAAATACTAAAAAAATTTCTTTAGCACCGGCAAAAGAAGAATAAACGCAAATACAAAAAATGCAATCCCAAGCGCAAGGTTTATTAAATGCATGAGCTTTTTAGTGAGATATTTTTTTAAATAAGAAGCTCCTAAAGAAATCAGGACTTCCATTCCAAAAATACTGATCAGGGCGCCGCTGTAAAACCAGGAACATTCTGCTGCATTGAAATGAAGTACGTTTAACAGCAGTGCAGTAACAGATAACCAACTGATAAAATTTCCAGGGTTAAAAGTGTTCAGTATAAAACCCTTTGCGGAAAGAAGCAGAATGCCTGATCGCTTTGTAACAGGAAATGCGGGCCCCCGTTTTCCATACACACTCGAAAAGCCAAGAAATGCAAGAAAACATGAACCGGCAAGCCTAACCCCCATTTCAGTTTTGCTTCCCGCAGGAATTAGGTTATTGTTGAACCAACTTAACAGTATCAGGAGGACATCGGAGATAATAACACCGGCAGAAATGAACATACCACTTTTAAATCCATTATCAATGCTGTTTTGCACAAGGAAGAAAAAAACAGTACCAAGCATCGAGCTTAGAATAATACCTGTAGCCAAACCGTAAAAAAAAGCGTAGATCATTTTGATAAAAAAAACAAATCTATTTCATCGTTTTTAAAATAAAGGAAACCGGATTTGTTATTTATTTTTGATGAAATTTTTTACCTCATGGAGCAATCCTTGCGGGAAACATTATTGTTCCTCATTACAACACCATTATACATAATTTGTATAGGTCTGGAAATAATTATTTCTAACCTGCATAAAAATGAGCGCTATTCCAAAAGAGGATTTATACAGAACATGTACATCATGATCATTAATCTTGGAATAGACATTGGTTTTCGCGGTGTGAGTTTGCTTGCGCTTAATATTATTTTCATGCATCATTTCTGGCAGTTCAGTAATCCCTGGATTTACTGGGTGGCACTTTTCTTACTGCAGGATATTACTTTTTACACCATGCATTATATTGATCACCGTGTACGCCTTTTCTGGGCAGTGCATGTAACACATCATT
The DNA here is from genome assembly GCA_023251275.1 of Parafilimonas sp. Lineage (GTDB taxonomy): Bacteria > Bacteroidota > Bacteroidia > Chitinophagales > Chitinophagaceae > JAHEZC01. The sequence continues at coordinate 8,131 of JAHEZC010000031.1, forward strand.
CTTCGGAAGAGTTCAATTTCTCAGTAGGGTTACGCTCATCTGTATTTGAGCCTTTGTACCGTTTTCTGTATTTTATACCAATGGCAATGATGGGCTTTCATCCTTTGGATATCTTTTTCGTTTTTTCACTTACACAATTGTACGGCATTTTTATACATACCCAATACATCAGAAAATTAGGTTTTCTCGAATGGTTTATGGCAACACCTTCACATCATCGTGTGCATCATGGAAAAAACCCGCAGTATATTGACAGGAATATGGGGATGTTCCTCATAATATGGGACCGGTTGTTCGGTACGTTCGAACCGGAGAATGAAAAGGTGCAATATGGTATTACCAAGCCTCCTGCCTCAGACCACCCCGCTGATGTGATCTTTCATGAGTTTAAAAATATGGTGAATGACGTAAAACATGCGCCCGATCTGAAATCAAAGCTGATGTATATTTTTGGCCCGCCGGAATGGAGACATCATGAAGGCGGGAAGTCACAGTAACAACAAGTATAATTCACACTGATTCTTAATCGGATGTAACAGGCCTTGCTGCCATTTGGAATTTCTTTTTTGTCGTTGAATAATGTAACCTTTGCACTCAATTCATCATTGCCTGCCATATAAATGTTGCAAGACGTTGCTGACATAATTTTCATATCCTTCGGATGGACTGGCAGTTTATTATTATGGATATGGTTCAGGGGAAAATATAAAAAGCGTAAATGATCCGGCAGTTGGTAAGGTAAGCGGAGTAAATGCACACCCTTTCCACAGCTTCATTCCTGTTCGGTTTATCCCATTCCGCATCGTAACTTTGCGCATCTTTTAAGTGGTTAACTTTCATCTATGAATTTATTTGAACAACAATCCAATGAGTTTGCTGCAAGGCATATCGGTACTATCGGTTCAGAGAAGGAAATGCTGAAGATAATTGGCGCAGAAAGCCTTGATGAATTGATTGATAAAACAGTTCCCCCATCTATCCATCTTAAACATAAGCTCAACGTTCCTGCTGCAGTATGCGAAGCGGAATATTTACGTGAACTAAAAGATATTTCATTAAAGAATAAGGTCTTTCGCAATTATATCGGGCAGGGATATTATGATACCATTACGCCAGGAGTAATAATGCGTAATATATTCAAAAATCCCGGATGGTACACGCAATATACCCCTTACCAGGCTGAGATATCGCAGGGAAGATTGGAAAGCCTGCTGAATTTTCAGACAATCGTGAGTGATTTAACAGGCCTGCCAATCGCTAATGCGTCGCTTCTTGATGAAGCTACTGCAGCGGCAGAAGCTATGGCTATGATCTTTCATCACATAAACAGGGCAGACAATATAACGCAGTCAAAGTTTTTTGTAGATGAAGAAGTTTTTCCCCAGACAAAAGATGTGCTTCTTACAAGAGCTGCTCCAATTGGAATTGAAATAATATTTGGTGATTACAAAACGGCATGCATTGATGATACCTTTTTCGGCGCCTTGGTACAATATCCTGATAACACAGGCTCCATCGAGGATCACCGGGAATTTATTAATGCTGTTCATAATATTGGCGGATATGTAGCGATGGCAACAGATTTACTTGCGCTTACCTTGCTTACACCACCCGGTGAATTGGGCGCTGATGTTGCTTTGGGTTCCTCCCAACGTTTTGGAGTGCCGTTGGGATATGGCGGCCCGCATGCTGCTTTTTTTGCTTCAAAAGATGATTTCAGGCGGGCAATGCCCGGCCGTATTATCGGGGTAAGTATAGATGCAAATGATAACCGTGCTTTGCGCATGGCGCTCCAGACAAGAGAGCAGCATATCAAACGTGAAAAGGCCACATCGAATATTTGTACAGCACAGGCATTGCTTGCTAATATGGCTGCAATGTATGCTGTCTATCATGGCCCTGACGGATTAAAACGAATTGCACAAAGAGTAGCTTTGCTGACTCAAACACTTGCTGAAAGCCTGGATAATGAAGGATATGCTATTTTAAATGAACACTTCTTTGACACGATTGTCGCGAAAGTGAATAATGCTCTGGTTATTAAAAATATTGCTGAATCATTTAAAATTAATTTTCGATATTTTGATAACAACACTATCGGCATTTCGCTTGATGAAACAGTTACACAGGGTGATGTACTCGACATCGTGCTCATATTTGCAAAAGCAGCGGGGAAAAATGTGGCCGCCCTTACATTTGATGAATCAGGAATATTAAATCATATTCCTGCTTTTGCAGTACGTACATCAGCATACTTATCACACCCGGTATTCAATACGCACTGCAGCGAAACGCAGATGATGCGGTACATTAAACAGTTGGAGAATAAGGATCTTGCGCTTAATACTTCCATGATTCCACTTGGCAGTTGCACGATGAAATTAAACGCGGCTGCTGAAATGATACCGCTTAGCTGGAATCACTGGAGTAAAATGCATCCTTTCTCTCCAGCGGAACAGGTGAATGGCTATAAACAAATTGTTGAGGAACTATCCCGGTATTTATGTGAGATAACAGGTTTTGATGCCTGTAGTTTGCAGCCGAACAGCGGTGCACAGGGTGAATACGCCGGATTGCTTACTATTCGTAATTATTATTTGGCAAATGGCGATAACAACCGTAATATAATTTTAATCCCTGTTTCTGCGCATGGCACCAATCCTGCGAGTGCAGTAATGGCCGGGATGAAAGTAGTGGTAGTAAAGGCCCTTGAAAATGGTTATATTGATGTGAACGATTTCAGAGCCAGGGCCGAACAGTATAATGATACTCTTGCCGGTACGATGATCACTTATCCCAGTACCTATGGAATCTTTGAGGAAAGTGTAAAAGAGATTTGTGATATTGTGCATCAGCATGGCGGGCAGGTCTATATGGATGGAGCCAACATGAATGCACAGGTTGGATTAACTTCTCCCGCTGCCATCGGCGCAGATGTTTGCCATCTCAATCTGCATAAAACATTTTCTATACCTCATGGCGGCGGCGG
>JAHEZC010000497.1 GCA_023251275.1 Parafilimonas sp.
CTTTCCAAAGCTTGAAGAAAAATATTTAATTGAGCAAACAAAAGAATACCCGGTGAGCGTGAATGGAAGAGTACGCGCACAGATAAATCTTGCAGTGGATATTACCGAAAAAGAAGCAGAAAAACTGGCGCTGGAAAATGACATCGTTAGGAAATGGCTCGAAGGTAAAATGCCTAAGCGATTCATCTTTGTTCCGGGAAAGATGATTAATATTGTCGTATAAAGAGTGAGCCACTCTTGAAGAGTGGCTCACTCTGTCAAACTTTTACCCATGCCCATTTCACCCATTTACAAATCTCATTTCGAAGAGGAAAGATCGTATCATATTATCTGTAAATGTATCCCTGGTGAAAAGCTCTTCCGGAATGAGGAAAACAAAAAATATTTCCTTCAGCGATATGACTTTTACCTTTCAGATTTTTGCAAGACCTTTTGCTATTGCCTGTTGGATAACCATGTTCATTTTCTTGTGCAGGTGAGAAATATCGCAGAAATCGAATCCCTGCTAAAATACATTCCGTGGACATCCCTTTCTCAAACCCAAAAACATTTTCTAAAGGGATCAGTGAAAGATATAAATACGCTTATCGAAAAGCAGTTTAACAGCTTCTTTGTAAGCTATGTACGCTCTTTTAATATTCGCTATGAGCGGGTTGGCCATTTATTTATAAGGCCATTCAGAAGAATTTTAATTGAGCAGGATGAGCATTTTACACAACTTGTTATTTACATTCATGCCAATCCCATGAAGCATAAGCTGTGTGATGATTTCACAAAATACAGGTGGAGTTCTTACCAATCAATTATTTCCTCACGAAACACAAAACTGGAAAGAGAATATCTGTTAAACCGGTTTGGCGGAAAGGAATTATTTATTAAAACTCATCAGTTGCAGGCACAATATTATTATGCACATTCATTAGCTTTGGAAGATTAAGAGTGAGCCACTCTTGAAGAGTGGCTCACTCATTCATCACCAAAACTTTCATGTATGAAATCTATGCTTATTTTAGCAATGACTGCCTCTCTCCTTTTTTACTCCTGCGAAGTAAAAATCAAAGCGGGTGAAACTGAAAAAATACGGAATGGCATCGAACTGAATGCAAAAGGTTTGCAGGTAAAGCAGGCATTTTTATTGCACAGTGATGGAACGCTTATTCCAGATGATAATAAAGTAAATGTGGGCGAAGATGTAAAGCTAAGGTTAATTATTTCAGGGTGGAAGGAATACAATGGATTTGTATTTCCCGGGGCTGCTGAAAAAATTGCTGCCAGCGATGGCGCTGTGCTGCTGGATGAACCAGATTTGTTTGTAAATTATGACAACATCGGTGTCTCTGCAAAAGATGCAGAATATATTACCTTAACAGCCACAATTACAAAAGTTGATAAGCTCTACGATTACTTTCTCGTCTCGTTTCGCGTATGGGACAAGAAAGGCGCCGGAGAAATAACAGGCTCTTACAAACTCCACCTTTAAGATCATAAATAAAGCATGTTATTGCCTCTATAAAAAAGCATTTAAAGAACTCTGAAAAGATAAAATAAATTCCACAAAAAAACTTTATTTAAACCATCACTATCTGTGTTGATATTACAATCCTCATTATTTTAGTACACCAATAACTTAAAACAAATCTTATGTCAAAGCATGAATTTGATCCCGGTGACTCCCGCCGCTTTACGCTTACGATATTTCTGTCATTCGCAGTTGTATTTGTCTTCGTGGTTTTGATGATGCGCTGTCATGGTGATTTTAATACTGGCACTCATGCAGAAGAAGGTGTACCGGCACAGGATGCATCTCACCATTAATATCGTTACAGAATTTTGAAAAGGATGCTACAGGGGAAGAGACTCTGAATCATTTCCGTGTGGCAAAAATGATTGTACAATCTGTTGCCATTCATCTTTGAGGGAACAATCGGGCATGGTTTTCCCTGCACGGGTGTACCAGTAATTGGCGTTCCATATATCACCCTCCCTGCGATGCAGGTATGCATGTATCCATGATGCATTGTTATCATTGATATCCTGTATGATACTGTGTGCTTTTTCCCACTCATTTTTTGCATCATGCCACAATGCCTGCAGGCAGGGAGATATGTTTTCAGGACAGTCCGGCTGACGAAGACTTATTTCAAAGTCTGCAAAATTTCTCATGTGATGCACAAATTCACACTAAGATAGTATTCTTCATAATTCAATACGTATTCAAAAAGCAATTTATTAGAGGTTTTGCCCAAGCCACTTAACAGAAATTCTTTACAGGACTTCTACTGCCACCATACTTATCTCAACATTCGCCCCTTTAGGCAATCCTTTTACCGCAACAGTTTCACGTGCAGGATAGTCGCCGCTGAAATAAGTACCATAAACTGTATTTACATCTGCGAAAAGGCTCATGTCACTCAGAAAAATAGTTGTCTTTACCACATGGTCAAATGTGAGCTTTGCTTCTTCTAATACTGCAGCAAGATTTTTCATAACCTGCCTGGTCTCAGCTTTAATATCATTATGCACGAATTCACCTGATATGGGATCAATGGCTATTTGGCCGCTGAGAAATAAAAAACCTCCTGCTTTCACGCTTTGATTATAAGGGCCTATAGGTGCAGGCGCTTTTTCGGAATTAATGATCTGCCTTGACATAATGGCGATTTTATTGATTTTGCAAATTGCTTCATTTCCTTCAACCATGCAACCTATTTTTGTAAATCTGTTTTTACATCATGCGCATTATAGTAAGAGCTACCGAAGATCAAAGGCAGGAATGGTTGTCAAAACCTGCTTCACAAAATACTGAAGTAATATTCACCGGTTGCACCACTGATGAATTCAATAAAATAGAAGGAGATATTTTTTTTGACCTGATGATAGATGAAACTAAAAATGTATTCATCAGGACGGATAAGCCTGTTTTTATCAACGCGGTGACACATACGTTGAATGAACTTCCGCCCAATTGCATACGCATTAACGCATGGGAGGGTTTTCTCAGACGGAAAATAAT
>JAHEZC010000498.1 GCA_023251275.1 Parafilimonas sp.
TGTGAATAAAAAGTCGAATCGGGTTTCAGTATATACATATTATCAGGAGATGCCTGGTAAATATCGAAACCATTGTTATTATTTCCCGCATAAATATAACTGCTGCTTCCATAGCCGATGACCGGCATGCGGTCTATCTTGCTGTACCTGAGTTCATCAGGCATATCAATCCTTCTGAGCGGGCCTTTAGAAAGGAAATTATAAGCTGATACATCCTTCAGAAAAGGTTTGGTTGGAAATATTTTTCCTGTATCTGAAAAGCTTTTATATGGTTGAAATAACGAATGATTGTGCTGTGCTTTACCATAAACAACTGCGGCAAACGTAAAAAGCAATAAAAATATTTTTCTCATAAAAGAATTTGAGTATTCAAATTTAATTAAAACCGCTAAGATTTAATTGTGAAAAATATCTTCTTGTTTGATAGATAAAAAATATTTCACACAATAATTATCCATTGACTGTATCTTGGCGCTTTTATTTTTTTCATAAACGGAATTAGATAGAATTGTTTTAATGCAAGCTTTTATACTATGGTTTTACTGGATGCAAATAATGTTACTTTCTGGTCTCATATACTTTCTGTGCTGAAACAATGGGATACTTTCCTGTTTCTTAAAATAAATAATGACTGGACGAATCCATTTCTCGACAGTGTATATCCGTGGTGGAGAGATTCGCTTACATGGTATCCTTTATACCTTTTTCTTTTTGTTTTTAGTCTGAGTAATTTCGGTTGGCGTATATGGCCCTGGATACTTTTTTTTATACTTACAGCCGTTCTTACGGACCAGTTGAGCAGCACTATTATAAAGGGCTGGGTAAACCGTCCGCGTCCCTGCAGCGATACTGTACTGATGTACCAGGTACGCCTTTTACTCGGCTACTGCCCCGGAAACGGAAGTTTTACTTCATCACATGCTGCCAACCATTTTGGCGCAGCATGTTATATTTTTTTTTCACTCAGAGCATACTTAAAAAAATGGGGTTATTTATTCTTTCTGTGGGCAATAACTATCTGCTATGGCCAGATTTATGTGGGAATCCATTATCCGCTCGACATCATTGGAGGCGCCGCAGCAGGCTGTTTCATAGGTATATTAACTGCGTCTTTTTTCAACAGGCGTATTGGCATGCCACCACTGCTCAGCGAAAAAAAAAATCAGGCATCTCATTGACACATTCCCTACTTATTATTTCATGAACAGAGCTGATTAAAAGCATCAGATTCAAAGCCAATTACTTCATCAATCCCATACTTTTATATCTCTTACTTGAACCTGAAATCATTAGTTTTACAATTTATATTATGACAGAAATTATCATTATATTTTGCCTTATACTGCTCAACGGTCTTTTTGCACTGGCAGAAATTGCATTAGTGTCAGCACGGAAAGCCCGTCTTGAAGCACAGGCCAATAAAGGAGATTCAAGGGCAAAAGAAGCGCTGGAGTTAGCCAATCATCCTGAGAAATTTATTTCCACCACGCAGATTGGAATTACACTCATTGGAATTTTAAATGGAATTTTTTCCGGTGAACATATCAAAGTTAAACTGGTGAATATTCTCAATCAATTCAAAATCATACAGCATTATTCCGATGGCATTGCTACCGCAATTATTGTAATTATCATCACTTATTTTTCATTAGTGCTTGGCGAGCTTGTTCCAAAACGCATCGGTCTAAGTAATCCCGAAGCCATTGCCAAAGCGCTTGCCACACCGATGCGTCTATTAAACTACATCACTTATCCTTTTATCTGGCTGCTTACAAAATCCAGTAATTTACTGGTGAAAATTTTTAATATTAAAAATACCAGTAACCAGGTTACGGAAGAAGAAATAAAAGCTATTATAAGTGAAGGCACAGAGCAGGGAACTATCGAAGAAGCAGAACAGGAAATCATTGAAAGAGTATTTCACCTGAGCGACAGGAATATTACTTCGTTAATGACTCACAGGAGTGATATCATCTGGTTCAATATAAACAATACAATAGATGACCTGAAAAAGATGGGTGATGATGGAGTACATTCTGTATATCCTGTATGCGATGGAAATGTGGACAGCATAAAGGGTGTTGTTTCATTGAAAAATATTTTCAGAACATCACCGCAAACATTGCTGAAAGATGTAATGAAACCGGCGCCTTATGTTCCGGAAAATAATTCAGCTTATCAGCTACTTGAAAAATTCAAGCAGACAAAAACCCACTATGCTTTTATCGTTGATGAATATGGCACATTGCAGGGCATGATCACATTGAACGATATACTCGAAGCTATTGTAGGAGATATTCCTGAACGGCATGAAGAAAATTATGAAATAGTGCCGAGAGGCGATGGCAGTTTTTTAATTGATGCGCAGATACCTTACTATGATTTTCTTAGTTATTTTGGCAAAGCAGAATGGATGGAAGAAGACCAGGAATTTGATACGCTTGCCGGTTTTATTTTGCACCATCTTGAACGGATACCCGCTACAGGTGACAAAATGCATTGGCGCGGATTTTATTTTGAAATAATAGATATGGATGGGCATCGGATAGATAAATTATTAGTTACCGTTCGGGAAGATGAAGAAGATTGAATAAAATTGAAACCCCTGAATTACTATCACAAATATTTTCTGAATTTAAAATTATGCTGATGAGAAATTCACTTACTATCCTGCTTTGCTTCACAGTCATCAATGCTTATACGCAAAAACAAAAACCAACTGAAGATAAACGCTTTGCAGGTCTTGATACAGTTTTTGCCCGTATAATAAAAGACTGGCATACAGCGGGATTTGCTGTGGCTGTAGTGGAAAAAGATAAAATAGTCTATGCAAAAGGATTTGGCTGCCGCGATTATGAAAACCAGATTCCTGTTACACCGAATACCTTATTTGCAATTGGTTCGTGCACAAAAGCATTTACTTCTTCCCTGCTTGGCATATTGAGACAGGATGGCAAAGTAGATTTTGACAAGCCGGTCCGGAATTATTTTCC
>JAHEZC010000499.1 GCA_023251275.1 Parafilimonas sp.
TACCCGCAACTGCTTTGAAATATTCCCGATTCGTTTTGATCGCATCTATAATATAATTAGTAATCTGTTCATGCTCCCAAACAGGCAAAACAAATATTGACACTACAAAAGCGATCACAGAGCCGATAGCAGTATCAATTACCCGGTCAACCAACGCGGTATGCACGCTTGCAGGATTGATAAAATTAAAACTCAATAATACATACAGTGTAATGCCTGCAGTGGATACAAAATAATTTAACCGGAGAAAACTGTAAGAGATGATCATTGCAAAAAGCATTACAACAAAAAGAAAGCTTTCATTTTTTATAAAGTATAATGAAATGAAACCAATCGCCGCGCCGGTCAATGTACCGGTAAGCCGTTCAAAATTCCTTTTCTTTGTTAAGCTGTATGCGGGTTTGATGATCGTTGTAATAGTTAATAATATCCAGTAGCCATGCCCTAAAGTGAAAAGAAGTGAAATGATATAACCCACCAGCAGAGCAAAGGTTAAACGAACAGCGTGGCGAAAATGACTTGAACGAAATGAGAGGTTTTCTACCAAAATTCCAGGGTTTAATTCCTGGTGATGAACAAACCTATCCAGTTCAACTCCGGGCTTATATCTCTTGCCAATCTTTCTGTCATAAGTTGTGGTGAGATGCAATCGCTTGATTTGCTCTGCAATGTCCTCAATGGTGTATAAAATTTGTTTCAGTTCTGCAAAATTTTCAGTCGCCGTTGGTAATTTTTCATTCAGCAACTTTTCTAAAGCTTCAATAGTTTCCTGCATTATTTCGTCAATATCGGCCACTTTTTTTGATGCAATCCCTGTTTGTACAGCCAGGCCTATTTCGTGCAGTTCGTTTCCGAATGTTGTAAGCACATAGTAAAATTTTTCAAGAATACCGCTATCATCAAATTTCTTATGCAGTTCCTCAAAACCCTGCGGTGATATGATAATACGTTCAAATAAATCAATTGTATCAAGAAATATCAGCATAAGCACCCGGCCTTTGGTCGTGGATTCCCTGAAGGTTGTTCTTGTTTTAAATAACAATTCGCGTATATCATTATGCTGCTGTTGTATGGTAATATGATATTGAAGCTGCCTGCTGTTTAAGCTGGTGTAATCCGGGTTCTTATCATACCATAAGGCTTTAAGCTTAAGATAATCTGCTGTCTCCATAATGCATTCGCCAAGCAACTGCTGTATCGGCGTGTATGGCCTGAGCGTGTGTTGCAAAAGGCTGAGTAATGCGTAAAATAGTCCGCCTGCGCTGAACCATAGAGCATTCAGGAAATTGTGCTCCTGCCCGATGTGACCGTCAATGTTAAAAATAAATACCAGGAGTGCAATCAATCCAATTGAATTGATCCTGTTGCCATAGACGCCAATCAAAGAAAAGAACATACCAAACACAATGATGCCGGCGATGATCAGTACCGGGTGAAATCTCAGCACCGACGTAATCATCATTACTGCAAAGTTGATACCCACACTCGCAAATAAACTGTTCCTGCGGTGATGAAAAGGGCCGGGCGTATCTGTCAGGCTCACACAAAGCGCACCCAATGGAATAGCAATCATTGTCTTCAGCAAATCCATTCTGTAAAGAATAACCGCCGGAATAATAACAGCAGCAGTCATCCTGATGCCGGCATATAAATACTGGCTCGTAATAAACTTTCTGAATGATTTTATATAATCCATCAAATTATAATAATGGATACAAACTTACCAACTGTAATGAAGGAAACAGCCGGTGAATTGCAATACTGAAAAAAAGATTATATCATTCCCAGACCTGTAAAAACGTCACTTGATGTTAAGTTAAAATTCACATAAAAAAAGCATCGCCTTACACTCTTTAACTCTTTTAGCTTGTTATTGGGTTTCATGCAGAAATAACTTTGTTTCAGAATATTTTAAATGAAAATAATTTTATGGAAAGAGAGCTTATTATATCGTTGAACAATAAATCGTACGATAAAAAAAAGATCAATGCTGAGATTGAAGAGATCAAAAAAATGCTGCCTTATATTGAGTCTTTTAAAGGTTTCGCACAAAACAATGAAATCTTTGATATCTGCAACCGCAGAATAATTAAAAGACGGCACAAATTGATGAATATATATTCAGAAGGAACCGGTAAAAATGTCTTTTGTTTTGTATTGTGCAAAAATTGATTGAAAGCAAATTTATCCTTTGCCTTTTCGTCCGGCAAGAAACCTGTCTCTTCTTACCTGTTGCACCGGAACGTTTTGTATCTTACTTTCCAGCCATGCTATAATATCAAGATACATAAACGAGCGTGTTTCAAGCGGATTACCTTCGAGCTTTTCTAATTTTTCCTTGAGTACCTTAAAGGCAGAAATCATTTTATGAGGTGAAAGCTTAAATGCCTTCCTCAAAAATCTGAAGATCTCTTCTTCTACTACGCTGAGGTTTTTCATCTTAGCCATAAAGCGATAAACTGATTTCGCAAGGTATTCCAGCAAACTATAATTTCCCAACTCATAATGCGCAATCAAATGTAAAAGCCTTGCATAACATTGAAGGTCGGTACGAAGGTCAACTTTCCAGTTAATGATCTTATTCAGGTATTCGATTGTTTTTTCATTATCCCCGCTGCCGAAATATAAACAGGCAATTTTATAATAGAACACCAGGATTCTGTGCCTGTCGAGATGCAGTTTATATTCTTCCAGTTTTTCTTCAATGTATGGAACAAGTTCCAAACCCCTTGTAAATGTACCTTCAAGAAAATGCTTATTGATCTTTGCGATATGCAGATATACAAAGGTCTGGATGCGTGCATTGGCATTTATATTTCCGGCAGCAGACGCAGCAAATTTTTCAAATTCAGAAAGAGTTGACTCAAACTTTTTAAAGTTATTCAAATTAAAATGTGCGCTTAAAAGATTATGCATAGCACGGATATACTGTCCTGTTTCCACTTTTTTCATGGCGGGCTCTTTGTGAAAAATGTCCGCCC
>JAHEZC010000500.1 GCA_023251275.1 Parafilimonas sp.
AATATCAGCTTTGGATTACCCGTTGTCAGCCACATCAGAAAAGCTACGCAAAAGATTTGTGATGTGCATTTAATGATCGTGGAACCCGGAAAATTTGCTGCTGATTTTAAAAAAGCAGGCGCTGATATTTTATCGGTTCATATAGAGGCCTGCCCAAATCTGCATCGGAATATCCAGCAGATAAAAGAACTTGGGATGAAAGCCGGGGTGGCCATAAACCCTCATACGCCGGTAAGCATGCTCAGTGAAATATTGCACGAGGTTTACCTGGTAAATATGATGAGTGTAAACCCCGGTTTCGGCGGGCAGGAATTCATTCCGCATACATTAAATAAAATACGCGAACTGAAACAAATGATTTTAGCCAGAGGTCTTGATGTATTAATTGAGATTGATGGAGGAGTAACACTGGAAAATGCCGCGTCTATTGTACATGCAGGTGCTGATATACTCGTAGTCGGCACGACTGTATTTCAGGCAGCAGATCCCAAGTCCGTAATAACAGCTTTAAAAGATCTGAAATAAAAAATTGCAATGCTTTTCTGATAATAAACCCAATTACGGGCATTTAATGCCTGGTAAACTTTGCATTTATAGCCGGAAATACTGATTAAAGTTGCTCCAATAAACAGAATTAAACTTGCTGTTTACCGGCGAAGGAACTTTCGGATGAAATTTTCTTTGCAGCAGATAGTTTGTTCAAATACATTTGCGAATCCATCATTGCGGCTTATTTTTTTAATTAAGAGCATTAAGAATTTACAAAACAGATTTCACCATGTCAGATTTTATCAATCGTTGCATCAACACCGTGAGAATACTTTCCGCAGATGCGGTACAAAAAGCAAATTCCGGGCATCCCGGCACACCAATGGCTGCAGCCCCAATGGGACATGTGTTGTGGACAGAAAGTATGCGATACAGCCCCAAAAATCCTGACTGGCCAAACAGGGATCGGTTTATTTTATCTGCAGGCCACGCATGTATGCTGCAATATGCTTATTTGTATTTAACCGGGTACGATCTCACGCTGGATGATATAAAAAACTTCAGACAACTGCACAGCAAAACTGCCGGGCATCCTGAATATGGATTATTAAGCGGCATTGAAGTAACGACCGGACCCCTCGGCCAGGGCTTTGCCAATGGTGTGGGAATGGCAATAGCACAACAATACCTTGCTTCAAGATATAATAAGCCCGGCTTTAATCTATTCGATTATAAAATATATGCCATCTGCAGCGACGGCGATCTTATGGAAGGCGTAAGCGCTGAAGCCGCTTCCATTGCGGGCCATCTGAAGTTGGGAAATATTATTTACCTCTACGACGATAACCATATTTCCATTGAAGGGGATACCTCACTGACTTTTGACGGGGAAGACGTAACCAAACGTTTTGAAGCGTATGGCTGGTATGTGCAGTCAATCGCAGACGGAAATGATCTGGATGCCATTTCTGCCGCTGTAAAAAATGCACAACAGGAAACAACGAGACCTTCTTTGATTAAAGTGCGTACCCATATTGCCTATGGCAGTCCCAATAAAGTAGATACCAAAGAAGCACACGGTGCACCATTAGGCGAAGCCGAAGTAAAGCTTGTTAAGCAAAATCTCGGTTTTAATCCTCATGAATATTTTGTCGTACCTGCAGAAGTTTTAAGCTACTACCGTGAAAAAGGGGAAAGGGGAACTGAACCGGAACAGGAATGGAATGAACTGTTTAGCTCATATAAAGAAATCTATCCTGGACTTGCAGCAGAATATGAACTTTTCAGTAATGGCGGATTGCTGGAAGGATGGCAGGAAAAATTACCGGTATTCAAAGCGGGAGAAAAAATCGCCACACGCAAAGCATCAGGAAAAGTGCTGAATGCCATTGCAGATGACTTTCCTTTACTCATCGGAGGTTCTGCAGACCTCGGCCCATCCACCGATACTAATCTCGATAAATATGAATCATTTTCTGCCCAAAATCACGGAGGCAGAAATTTTCATTTTGGCGTACGGGAGCATTCCATGGGATCGATTTTAAATGGTATGGCTGTTACAAAAGGCATCATTCCTTATGGCGCAACTTTTTTAATATTCTCCGATTACATGCGACCGCCTGTCAGGCTTGCAGCCATCATGAAAATAAAATCCATTTTTATTTATACACATGACAGTATCGGGCTTGGCGAAGACGGCACTACGCATCAGCCTGTAGAGCAGTTGATAGGATTGCGTTCCATCCCCAATCTTCTTGTACTTCGTCCGGCAGATGCCAATGAAACTACAGAAGCTTGGCGTGTAGCACTGGAACATAAGGGTGGGCCAGTTGCGTTAATACTCACCAGACAGAATTTACCTGTTGTTGATCGTGAAATATATGAGAAGGCAAAAGAACTCGAACATGGCGCCTATATTTTATCTGAACCTGAAAATGCCCCGCAGGTTATTTTAATTGCCACCGGCTCCGAAGTTCAGCTTGTATTAAAAGCACAGGAATTATTGAAAAATGAATCAATTGCTGCACGTGTGGTAAGCATGCCATCCTGGGAGTTATTTGAAAAACAGGATGATGCGTATAAAGAGAAAGTATTTCCCAAATCACTTAAAAAGCGTCTTGCTGTAGAAGCCGGTTCACCTATTGGATGGCATAAATATGTAACTGATGATGGAGACGTACTTGGCGTAAATACTTTCGGCGAATCAGCGCCTGCTGATCAATTGATGAAAGAGTATGGCTTTACCGTTGAAAATGTGATAGCTAAAGTGAAAGCAGTGTTGAAATAAAAATGTTTCAGTGCGAATTTTGAGAGCGTTATCGCTATGTACAGCAAGAATATGAATCAGTAAGCCTTGCTACTATTATTTGATAACTTGCTTGTGTAGCTTTGAAAAGGAAAGTTTAATTATCTCTTTAGCATTCTTTATCTTTTTCTTTCGTAATGACTCTTTACAAGCCCGTCAGCATAAACATCAGTGCGTAAAT
>JAHEZC010000032.1 GCA_023251275.1 Parafilimonas sp.
TAAAAACCTTATACAGTTCCGGGGCTGATACAATTTACTGCAGGGGAAATATTGCCGAAGCAGCAGACAGGAAAAAAATATTACAGCAGGTGAAAGAGCATTTCGGAAAATTAAATGTTCTGGTGAATAATGCCGGTATCGCACCGAAGGAAAGACGTGATGTGCTTGAAACAAGTGAAGCAAGTTTTGATGAAGTAATTTCCACAAATCTTAAGGGTACTTATTTTCTCACACAACAGGCTGCTAACTGGATGGTAGAACAAAAAAAAACAGATAATAAATTTTCAGGTTGCATCATTAATATATCTTCTGTTTCCGCAACTGTTGCCTCTGTTAATCGTGGAGAGTATTGCATTTCGAAAGCAGGCATCAGCATGATAACACAATTGTTTGCCGCAAGACTTGGTGAATATGATATTCCTGTTTATGAAGTTCGCCCTGGAATCATCACTACAGACATGACTGCCGGTGCAAAAGCGAAATATGATAATCTGATTGAAGAAGACATCTTCATTCAAAAGCGATGGGGAACACCGGATGATGTGGGCAAAGCAGTGGCATCACTGGCAACAGGAAGCTTTCCATATTCTACAGGGCAGGTTATTATGGTGGACGGTGGGTTTACCATACAACGTTTATAAACCTTACTCGATTTCATTATCACAAAAGAAAAATCTGCATGAGCAATGCTGCAATCACCAAAACAAATACACTCAAGGAAGTGTTTCGCCTTCCCGTGCTTGTTGCTTCCCTGGGTTATCTCGTGGATGTATATGATCTCTTTGTTTTCAGCATCGTAAGGAAATCAAGCCTGCACTCAATCGGCGTCCCCGAGGATCGCCTGTTACCGGAGGGAATTTACCTGCTCAATCTTCAGATGGCGGGCTTATTGATTGGCGGTATTATCTGGGGAATCATGGGAGATAAGAAAGGACGACTCTCTGTGCTGTTTGGTTCCATCATTATTTATTCGATTGCAAATATCGGCAACGGGCTTGTGCATAATTTGAATCAATATGCAGCGCTCAGGTTTATTGCAGGTCTTGGTCTTGCAGGCGAGCTTGGCGCAGGCATAACGTTAATGTCGGAGATACTGCCGAAAAACCTGCGAAGCTATGGCGCCACGCTTGTTACAACGATGGGATTGTCAGGAGCAGTACTTGCCTATTTTGTTGCAGACCTGCTTGAATGGCGCATTACCTATTTCACCGGCGGCGCACTTGGCTTGTTGTTGCTCATCCTGCGCATCAGCGTTTTTGAATCAGGCATGTACCTGAAAGTAAAGGAGAAAAAAGTAAAGCGTGGAAATTTTCTAATGTTATTCACTTCCAAAACCCGTTTACTGAAATATCTGAAAAGCATTCTTATCGGCGTGCCGATATGGTTTATTACGGGCATACTCATCACTTTTTCTCCCGAATTCGGTAAGGAATTTAATATCGCAGAACCGATAGTTGCCGGCAAGGCAGTAATGATATTTTTTTCTGTTCATCTTGTGGGCAATCTCGTCAGCGGGTTCTTTAGTCATTATGTGAAAAGCCGTAAAAAAGTAATTCTCGTTTTCCTGCTTGCTTCGTTCATTTTTGTTTGTATATTCTTATTAATTCCGCCCGGCACAGCATATTGGTTTTATTTCCTTTGCGGTATTCTCGGTTTTTGCAATGGATACTGGACTCTCTTCATTGCCGTAGCTGCAGAGCTATTCGGCACCAACCTTCGTGCAACTGTTGCCACCACGGTTCCCAATTTTGTACGCGGCGCTGTGATCCCTGTTACGGCACTCTTCAAATTTTTCGAAAACTATTCTGACATAGTTTACAGTGCATTGATCGTTGGTGTCATTGTATATGCTGCCGCAATTTTTGCATTATTATTTCTCGAAGAAACTTTTCACAAAGACCTCGATTATCTGGAGCAGGGTTGAGAGTATATTGAATGAAACTTTGTGTCTTTGAAAAAACCGCTAATTTTTTTGAAGATTGATTTACAATCAAAACAACTGATAGACCGCCAAACTCATCAGGTATGCCAGCCCGGTCATGTAAGCTAATTGTATCGCCGGCCATTTCCATCCCCTGGTCTCTCTTCTTACTACGGCAAGTGTGCTCATACATTGCATGGCAAGCACATAAAACACCATCAATGACAATGCCGTGGGTAATGTATATACTTTGGTTCCGTCCTCATGAACAGCAGTTTGCATTTTTTGTCTGAGTGTACTGTTATCATTATCCTCCACGCTGTAAAGAGTTGCCATGGTTCCCACAAAGACTTCCCTGGCGGCAAAAGAAGTAATGAGTGCAATGCCGATCTTCCAGTCGAAACCGAGTGGTTTTATTACAGGTTCAATAGTCTTTCCCAGGATGCCTGCATACGAATTCTGCAGCTTTTCCGAATTGTACTGCTTTTTGATGGCAATCTGAGCTTCAGTGGTCGTTGCCTGCTGATTAAGCAATGCATATTTATTTTCCAGTTGTTGCTGTCTTTGAGAAGGACCGTAACTGCTTAAAAACCACAGCAGCAAACTGATTACAATGATCACCTTTCCTGCATCCCGCACAAATATCCTTGCCTTTTCTACCATAGTAATGCCTATATTTTTCCATCTTGGAGCACGGTAAACAGGCAGTTCAAGAATAAAAAAACTTTTTTCTTTAAGCTTTACAATCCATTTAAGCACATAACTCACAATCAGCGCCATTACTACACCCATCAGGTAGAGAGCCATCATCACCAGGCCTTGCAGACTCAAAAAACCAAGATAATAAATATGGGGTACGGCCAGGGCAATCAGGATAGTAAATACCGGCAATCTTGCGCTGCAACTCATCAGCGGTGTAACCATAATTGTTAGCAGGCGTTCTTTCCGGTTTTCGATATTGCGTGTGCTCATGATAGCAGGTACGGCACATGCAAATCCGCTGATCATGGGCATCACACTTTTGCCGTTCAATCCCACTTTACGCATCAGTCTGTCGCTTAAAAAACTGATGCGTGCCATGTAGCCGGTGTCTTCAAGCAATGTGATCAATCCGAACAGGATCATGATCTGAGGCACAAAAACGAGTATGCCGTTTAATCCTGCAACCAAACCATTTATTAAAAGATTACTCCACCAAACCTCCGGCAATGCACCGTTAAGCCAGCCGCTGAATTTTGAAAAACCCCAGTCAATCCCATTCATGGGATATTGCGCCAGCCAGAAAATACTTTGAAATAATAAAAACAATACCACCAATAAAATGACATAACCCCATACACGATGCAACAGAATGTTGTCAAGGTTTTCAGTAAATAGCTTTTTCTGCAAAGGATCAGGCTCCACTACATTCTGATGCATCACCTGCTTAATGCGTGAATAACGTTGCAGTATTTCCTCCGCCTGTGTTTTGACAGCATTGAATTTATTGCTTATTTCTATCTGTTCAACTGCAAGCTGCATTTTGTCTGTCAGCGGAAAATTTTCATGATTGATAAGGTAATGAATGCCTGCATAATCGCTCAAATGCGGAAAAAGTTTTTTCACCCCTTCTACAGCTAAAGGCGCTAATTCTTTGTTTTGAATAAAGTCGAGCTGCGGAGCTATATACTGATGCCTTGCTGTTTGCGCCAATACTTTCTTTAATTGTGCAATGCCTTTGTTCTTGCGCGGATTCACAGCAACAACAGGAATCCCCAAATCCAGTTCCAGACCCGGCACATCAATTTCAAATCCTTTTTTCCGGGCAATATCCATCATGGTAAGCGCAATCACCACCGGGTATTTAAGGTCAATGATCTGGCTGCAGAAAAGAAGGTTGCGCTTGAGATTACTCGCATCTGCAATAATCAAAATAATATCCGGTTGCACTTCCCTATCAGCCTTCATCATTACTTTATATGCCACCCATTCATCGCTGCGGCGGGGATACAGACTGTATGTGCCCGGCAGATCAATAACTGTGGCAGAAAGCTGTTCATCCAGCCGGCAATGGCCTGTTTTTTTATCAACTGTAACGCCGGGAAAATTACTTACTTTCTGATTCAATCCTGTCAGGGAATTAAAAAGAGAAGATTTACCGCTGTTGGGATTACCTACTAATGCAATCTGAATGCTGGATGAAGACAATACATGTATTTAAGCCTGCAAAAGTAAATGTTGCAAACCTGATAACATTACGAGATCGGGAGATTTGAATTTGGGGGAGTGAAGCACCGGAGCAAAGTACTAATACAAATAAACCCATCTTTTTCACGCTGAAAGACCTTAACCTGTATGTATGTTAAGTACCCGTTGTAAATATTTTTTCCTTTGTACCCAATCATTATAAGATTATCGTTATTTAAGCCATCAATTATAAAGAGGCATAAGGATTGCTACATTTGCATCACTAATCAAGGTTGATTTATGAAAAAGCTCTTGCTTATTATTGCATTTGCACCATTGCTCGCCTATGCACAAAACCGTAAGGAACGCAAAGCACAGGAAAAGGCCGATCAAATAACGCTGGCAGATATAAAAGCACATGTTCAGTACCTCGCCGACGATAAGCTTGAAGGAAGAAGAACCGGCTCACCGGGTGAAGTGCTTGCTATGCAATACATCAGTGAACAATTTAAAAAAGCAGGCCTCGAACCGAAAGGCACGACTGATTATATCCAGGAATTTGAAATTGATGAGGGAAGGCAATTCAGCGAACGTAATAATTTTTTAATAGTCAATGATCAAAAGCCTGAACTGAAAAAGGATTATTATCCGCTTGCTTATTCCGCCAATACTTCCGCAGAAGGAAGCTCCTCTCTTGAGTTGCGTGAAAAGGGGGAACCCTGGTTCTTCGATGTGAAAGACCTGCTGGAGGATAACAAAGGAAATCCTCATTTTGATATAGATGCGGCTATCAAAACCGAAGCGAGAAATGTGAATGAAAAGGGCAGCAATGCCCTGATTGTTTATAACAGCTCAAATGAAGTGGATAATATACTTTTCAATAAAAACGACAGCAGTGAAACGATTCCAATTCCTGTGATATATATAACGAATGATGGTTTGAAAAAATATTTTACAGATTCTACCGGTATTTACAATTTAAAATTGCAGGTAAGCCTCACCCATAAAATCCGCAAGGCAAGAAACGTAATCGGCTATCTCAATTTCAATGCGCCGTCAACAGTGATACTCGGTGCACATTTTGACCACCTCGGCTATGGGGAAGACAAAAATAGTTCCGACGGGGAAGGACAAATTCACAACGGTGCCGATGATAATGCAAGCGGCACAGCAGCGCTGATAGAAATGGGAAAAATGCTGAAAAATTCAAAGGCACATAACAACAACTATCTCTTCATCGCATTTTCAGGAGAAGAGCTTGGATTATATGGCTCAAAATACTGGCTGGAGCATCCCACTGTAAACATCGTTCCCAATTATATGATCAACATGGATATGGTTGGCAGGTATGATAGTGCACGTAAGCTGATCATTGGAGGATATGGCACATCTCCATTATGGGGACCAATTTTTTCCACGACAACTGATAAAAATTTAGTGATAAAATTCGACAGCAGCGGTTCAGGGCCCAGCGATCATACTTCGTTTTACAGGAAAGATATTCCTGTGCTTTTCTTTTTCACCAATACACACAGCGATTATCATAAAGCGACCGATGACTGGGATAAGATCAACTACACAGGCGAAGCAGAGATCATCAAGTATATCTATAAGATAATCCAGGCTGCAGATGATAAAGGCAAACTCGCTTTCTCTAAAACACATGAACAGGAGATGCGCTCTGTTTCATTGCCGGTTACTTTAGGTGTAATGCCGGATTATGCATTCACCGGCATGGGTCTGCGTATTGATGGTGTAAGCAAGGGAAAAATCGCCGAACATATTGGCCTGCAGGCAGGAGACATCCTCCTGCAATTAGGCGAGTATAAATTTACCGATATACAAACCTATATGCAGGCATTACAGCATTTTAAAAAAGGAGATAAAACTACCCTGCGCATTAAACGCAGTGATGAAGAAAAATTGTTTGAAGTGGCATTTTAAAAATGTAAATTTGAAATATGGAAACCTATATTGTCAAAGTAAAGAAAAAAGAAAAACAGGCTTTTGCTGAAGAGCTTTTACATTCTTTTGATTTTCTAGATGTAAAGAAACAGGCATTAAAGAAAAAAGTTGTTACCAAAAAACTGACAAGAAGGGAGAAAGAACTGGCTCATGCTTTTAAAGAAGTTCAGGAAGCAATGGATGGTAAAAGAAAATTAAAAACACTCAAGGAAGTAATAAATGAGTTATAGTATTGAAACATCTCAACTATTTAATAAAGAAGTAAAGGCGTTAAGCAAAAAATATCCTTCACTAAAAAATGACCTGAGCAAACTTTATGAAGGGCTTCACCAAAATCCAATTCAGGGAGACAAGCTTGGCAGAGATTGTTATAAAATAAGATTAAATATCCGATCTAAAGGGAAAGGGAAACGAGGTGGCGGGAGGGTGATTACCTGTATTAAAATTGTGAAAGAAAAAATTTATCTTCTTTCTATTTATGACAAGGGTGAAAAAGAAGATATAAGCGAACAGAACATTAACAATATCCTCAATAGTTTGGGACTATCCGGCTAATGAAACTCATCCTCAACATAGATGAACTCACCGAAGATTTTTTTATCTGCGCACGTCTCTTAGGCATTATGGCATCGGCAAAGAACTACCGGTTTTGCTGGCAGGTGAACAATGTCGGTTATCATTTTAAGCTGAAGGCTGACAGTGAAATTCATTTGAGGCGTAAAGGCCGTGATTATTTTTTCTTCGTGTATGAAGATGCAACAGACAACAATAACCTCCGGCATTTTATTTATCAAAATCAGTTTGATGGAGAATATCTTTTGCCCGAATTCAAACATCTTGATTTTCTCTGGCTTATAAAGGGTGACCACCTCGATGATGCGCAGTGCGCAGAAACAATTCAATCCATCAAAAACATCAGCGGTGTGCAGTTGGTCGCAGAATTAACTTATGAAAAAATAAAGAACAAGGGAAATTTGGTGTTTTAAAAAAAGAAAGATGTGCAAATTATGCGAAACCTATAAGGTTTTTAAAAACCTTATAGGTTTATTCTAACTCTAATACAATAATCAGTATTGAACAGTAATGAATAACTTTATTTTTTATCAGCCGTAAATTTATTGTCATCCACATCTTTAATAAAACGCACCAGTTCAAGAAAATAATTTTGTTGGTCATCATACATACTCATGTGGCTTCCGTTTGGACAGAGATAAGTGCGGCTGTCCGGAATGGAGGCTCCTTCGCGTTTCATATCATCGGGATTCATCTCGTCGTACATGCCGCCAAGTACAAGCGTTGGCACAGTAATATTTTTCAGCCTGCCCCACATATCCCAATTTTTTAAACTCCCTGTTACATGAAATTCATCCACGCCCTGCATCTGGATATAGATAGATGTATTGGCTTTCCCAAAAACCCGCATCAGTGGCTCAGGCCATGGGTTCAGCCTGCAGACGGTATGTGTATATAAATCATTCATTAAAAGGTCTTGATATTCCGGCGAATCATATTTATGCAACCTGTCAAGAGAATCAAATGTTTTAATATCTGCCGCACTGAAAAATTTTTGTTTCAGACTTTGTACATAAGGCAGGTAAGATGCAATACTGGCTGTCATGTTTGATAAGATAGCAGCTTTTACATGGATTTGATATTTCTGCAGGTATTCCATAGCGAGCATACTGCCCCATGAATGGCCAAAAAGATAAAAACTGTCGAGATCAAGTCCTTGACGCACCTGTTCCACCTCTTCCACATAACGGGGAATGTTCCAGAGAGAAGTATCAGCCGGATGGTCTGAATAACCACAGCCTAACTGGTCGTAATAATAAAACTCAATTCCCTCCTGAGGGAGAAAATCCTCAAAACATTCCATGTAATCGTGGCTGAAACCGGGTCCGCCATGCAAAAGCAACACTTTAATTTTTCCGTTACCGATACGTTTGGTCCAAACATTATACTTTCCGCCAACAGTAATCATTTTTACGCCGCCGGTTTTTACCCTGTAAGAAGTGTCTGCCTGTTGCTCTGGTACTACAGTCGTATTATTATTTTGCCGCTGATTACAGCAAACGAGGAATATTGCAGTTGCTGCAAAAAGGAGATTAGTTTTCATAAAATTATTTGTACTGATTAATACGGGAGAAAATATAAAAAAGATTTGGATGATAAAAAAATTTATTCCCCCAAAAGAAGCAACGTAGTTCGGGAAAAAGCAAATATTTTAATACCTTAAGCGAAAAAATACAAAAAGTAATCCTGCCGATAGAAGCCGGGTCAAATCTTCTGTCTTTATAAATTATAAAAGCAACCTAATTTTGCGATATACAGATAAAACGCAAAAAGCAATTTCGAATCAACCATCTCAAAATATTTTTTATGTGGACTGAAACCGATAACAAGCTCTACCGCAAATTTGAATTCAAAAATTTTTCGGAAGCATTTGCATTTATGACAAGAGTGGCGATGGAAGCAGAAAAGCTCGATCACCATCCTTTATGGACCAATGTGTGGAATAAAGTGGAAATATGGCTAAGCACACATTCTGCAGGCGATGTGGTAACAGAGAAGGATCATACACTTGCCAAACGCATTGATGCTTTGCTCTAACAGCATTCATTTCATTGCACAATAATCTTCGTTTTCGCCTGTATGCACAAAGTTTTGTTGCTTTGCATATTACGATTGTTTATGTCATCAGAAAATCTTATCCAGGTAAGTTCAGAAACAGGAACACTGCGAAGACTGATCATTCACAGTCCTGATGCAGGCATAGGCAAAGTAGTGCCCAATAAGTTTAAAGAATTATTATACGATGATACGGTTTACCTGAACCAGATGCGCCGCGAATACAACGACTATGTAAAACTGCTGTTGTATTTTTTGGATGAAGAAAAAGCAGCTTATATCAACAATTTTGAAAAGCATCATTTTTCTGAAACACAGGCCGATTGCTATAAGCCCGATAAGCCGGAATATTTCAACAGTGATAAAGTGCTTGATACACAATATTTGCTGGCGCAGGTATTGGAGCAAAACAATTTACGGCAATGCATCATCGCAGCAGTGTGTGCGACAGAGGGCTGCAGCTTTGAAATTGAAAAAAAACTTGAAAGCATTGAAAACTCCCATGAGCTTTCCAAAATTCTTATCAGCGGTGTGCTGAAGCGGAAAGAAAATTACAATGAATTTATTTTTCAGCCATTGCCCAATTTTATTTTCACAAGAGATATTGCCGTTGTTATCAATGATCATCTCCTGCTTGGCAAAGCAGCCAATGATGCACGGGAAAGAGAAATGCTGCTGATGAAATATATCGCATTGCATCACTTGTTTAAAGAACAGCAGCATAAGGTGATCGAAGTAAATGAATCCAGCGATTTCTTTTTGCTCAGCGAGTCAGAACAACAAAAAAGAAAAACTTCCCTCGAAGGCGGAGATATCATGATGATCGCTCCTGCACACCTGTTAGTTGGATGCAGTGAACGTACAACTGTCAACGCTGTGAATAAAATTGTTCATTCAGTCTTTGGTAATAATAAAACAGGCATTGAAAAAATTTCTGTTATCAAAATTCCCGGCGACCGTTCAGTGATGCATATTGATACGGTATTCACGCAGGTGCGAAAAGATGTGTGGGTGTTATTCGGAAAATTTTCAGAGCAGCTTATTCATATAAAGAACAAAAAAAAATATTCGTACTATCATGACCTGAATGCCGGAGAAAGGAGCGGCGCTTTTGCAGAAGCGGAGATAATACGTTTTGTAAAAGCGCTCCACGAAGAATACAATCCCGCGAGGAATTATAAACAGCCTGTGAGCTTTAAAGGGATTGTAGCATTATTGAAGAACATCAGCAACGAAGATTTTCATGTTCCGGAAAATGAGGTAAAAATTATTTACTGCGGCAACAATGTTTTTCCTTTTGATGAACGGGAACAATGGACGGATGCCTGTAATCTGCTTGCGTTGAAAGAAGGAGTGGTCGTCAGCTACGACAGGAATGAAGAAACATTAAATGCATTCAGGGAAAATGGCTTTGCTGTGGTGAAAGCACAGGAACTGTTTCAAAAGTTCACAGAAAAGATCATCACGCCCAAAGATGTAAACAATACAGTCATTACACTGTCATCTGCAGAACTATCGAGAGCTCGGGGCGGGTCTCATTGTATGAGCATGCCATTGTTGAGAGAAAAAATATAAAGGATGGGCAAAGTTGCATCCACGATATTAATGATTCGTCCCGCCAGTTTCGGCTTCAATGCACAAACAGCCGAGAACAATGTGTTTCAGTCTTCCATCGCCTCGTTATCGCCAAAAGAAATTCAGCAAAATGCTTTGGAAGAATTCGATGCTTTTGTTGATATACTGCGTGAAAAAAATATTGATGTGATCGTACTGCAGGATGAGCCGGAACCAACCAGGCCGGATGCCATTTTTCCCAACAACTGGTTTTGTACTTTGGGAGATGGAACTGTTACAATATTTCCCATGTTTGCACCCAACAGGCGGATAGAAAAGAGAGATGATCTGTTGCAAATGCTCAAAGATAAATACGATGTAAAAGGCATGGAAGACTGGAGTGAGTATGAAAACCAAGACCTTTTTCTCGAAGGCACGGGCAGTATGATCATTGACCATCAGAATAAACTTATCTATGCATGCCTGTCACCACGCACACATACAGCAGTGCTGGAAAAATTTGCACAGGCACACGGATACAGGGCACTGACCTTCCATGCAAAAGATGAAAACGGCGTGGATATTTACCATACGAATGTCATCATGCATCTTGGGGAGGATTATGCAGTGATCTGCCTTGAATCCATTCCTGATGAGACGGAAAAAAGCGCCTTATCTGGTTTGCTTATTGCTACAGGTCATGAAATTATGCCCATCACTTTGCAGCAGGT
>JAHEZC010000501.1 GCA_023251275.1 Parafilimonas sp.
CGTTTAAAAATTTGCCTCATACCCATTCTCAAAAATAATAACTTGCCCTTTTTGCATCGCTGTTGTTGCAATGCCATCTTCATTTACCTGCACTTTGCTCTGTGGGATATTTTTTACAACCCATGTTTTGAAAGGAAGTTTAATATGCAGTGTTCCTCCCTTCTCTGAAAATATTTTCACTTCTGCCGGTACACCGTTTTCTTTTTTTGCGCTGAATAGAAATGCACCTTCCGTACGAAGATCAGTAAATGAAACATCCTTCCAGCTTTGCGGCACCGCAGGAAAAACTTCGACGTAATTATTTTTGCTCTGCAACAAAAGTTCATGCACGCCTTGCGCAAAAGCAAAATTTCCTTCAAGCGTAAATGGACTGTATGTGAAGCCGGAATATTCGCCACCTTTCTGATCTCCATTCAAATGAAAGCTGTTGGGAGAACAAAAATTGCTTGCAAAAATTTTCAATTGTTTTACTGCACTATCTGATTCTTTTGCACGTGCATACAAACACGCGGCCCATGTGAATGAATAACCACACCAGTTTCGTGTCCCTTTTTCTTCAAGTTGGTGAAGAGAAACATCCATGAGCTTTTTATCATCTGCATTGTTTGCATCCAACTGGCAAAGCGGATAGATGGGCATCAAATGTGCATGATGCCGGTGAGATTCATCAAGGTTTTGGCCGGACGCAATCATAAAGCCTGTTTCGTTTATATCAAAACCTGGTAATTGATCTAAAATATTTCTCCAGTGCGTTACTTCATCTTTTTTATTCATAGCATCGGCAACTTCTGCTGCTGCTGTTAATGCAAATTTGTACAACGATAAATCGTAGTTAGTATAATGAGTAAACCATGCATTGGTATTGTTATCATGATATTCCGGGCTCGTGCTTAATGGTATGTAACGTTTGCCATTTTGCAGGTAAGTAATGTTTGCAATGAAGCCGCCAACATCATGTAAATAAGGATATGCTCTCTCTTTCAAAAAATTTTCATCCATCGAATATTTCCATTGCCAGTAAAAATGTTGCGCCAGCCACGAAGAAACGGATGGCGATAAAGAGTATTGAATCCATCCGCCCATCGCTTCGCCATGAATGGTTGTTACGCCGGGCACTGCTAAGCCATCCACGCCAAAATATTGTTGTGTATATTTTTTATTTTCATTGCGGATATTCCAGAGCCAGTCAGTATAAGTTACTGCTTCCTGCAAATGATTACCTGTGTACGAAGGCCAATAACTGAGTTGCGTGTTAAGGTCATGATGAAAATCTCCTTTCCATGGTGGCAGACTTCCATTGTCAGCCGTCCATATTGCCTGCAAAGTAATGGCCGGTGCGCCTTTGCGGGCAACACAACCGAGTTTATACATTTCAAGATAATATTGTTTTTCCAATTGTTTATCGGGCAATGCAACAGATGATTGCTGCCAGAAATGTTTCCACCATTGTATATGCGAAGGCCAGTTGGTGGGTTCCTTTTCTGTAATATTTAATTCTGGCAACACAGCAATTGCATCATTTGAAATTGCCCATTCACCAATAATATTTTTGTTGGGAAATTTTTTCCACTTTACTAATATTTCATAATAATGCCCTTTGAATGTTGGCTGATGATATCGGATGCTGTTTTCTGTTTTTGTAACAGACCCTTTTGCATAACCCAGCACACTCAACCCCTCCCCTGCATGACTGTTGTCGTTTTCATTTGCTGCACCAGCGTCATAATTCGGGATGATGAGGTGAGGAATAATTTTTTCATCCGGAATATTTTCAAAACCAAAATAACCCACGTTGTTTGTTGCGTGAATATACATGTTTAACCGAACGCCATTCGCAAACTCCACCATGCATAAAGCTGTTGAAATATCCAATGAATTTTTTTTCACTGCTCCGAACTTTGATACATCAAACTCTAATGCGCCGCCGGGTAATTTTGTAGGATAAGCAATGTTATCATAAGGCCAGTCGCCTAGTTTATGTATGGTGTCATAATCGTTTTTTATAAGCTGTTGCTGCACAAATCTGAAATTGAATTTTGACAGATCCATTGCAGTGCGTTCGTCCCACAGATCAGCCCTGTCAAGGCTTATACGTAAGTGATCATTCTTTTGCCATACCAATGCACCAAGCATACCGTTGCCCAACGGCATTGCTTCATCCCAGCGTTTGGCAAGTGTATCACATACAAGATTGTGTGATGCTTTGGGTTGTGCCCACGCAACAGCAGGAAAGATGATGAGTAAAAAAGAAAATATTTTTTTCATAATGTGTGCATTATTCTTTACAGGCTAATATATTGTATGGATCATCTCTTGCGGGAATGATTTTTTGTTGAAGATAAAAAGATTATTATTTGCGTATGGATTTAAACAAATTAACGCTTAAAATAATTGACAACAAAAGGCAAATGATAAATATCATCGCATAAACCGGAATTGATTGCTCCTCATAAACCCTTACATTTTCTTCATCAAAATGCTTTCCATTTTCATAGGTGAAACCGAGACGATGAAAGAGTGCCAACCCAACAAAAAACGTCATCATAAATAGAAAAGTAATTGCTATGAGTTTGAAGGCTTTTATCATTGCTTGCAAAGTTCAGGTATTTGCGAAGGATACCGCAATGCCTGTTGTAAGTATGATAATTTCATGGTGGTATGACAATGAACGATGGAAATGACGAATCTACTTCTTCAAATAAAATGAGACCTGTGTTTCAATATTAGTCATATCAACCGGGAGCGGAGATTTTTTCCCATCAAACACAAATAAGCCATAGGGATCATTCTTTGTATCAAGATCAATATATTCCAGGGAACCACCCTGCTTAATAAAAAGAAGATGTCTGTACTTTTTAGATTCTATGATTGTTAACCATGGCCATGTTTTTTTTATTACCATACGGGCATACTGCATCTGGAAAAAATATTCGTGCATATATCCTTCGTAAGCCATAGTATCAGAAAG
>JAHEZC010000502.1 GCA_023251275.1 Parafilimonas sp.
TCTTCTTATTGGTGGCTGATACTCCTGTTGTTTGTCCTGTTCAGCGGACTGGTAACAGTAAACCAGGGCACCATCGCGGTGATCACGTTGTTCGGCAAATATCAGCGCATACTTTCACCCGGTCTTCGTTTCAAAATGCCGTTGATAGAGCAAATTTATAAAAGAGTGAGTATTCAGAATCGCTCAGTAGAACTTGAATTCCAGGCAGTAACATTAGACCAGGCCAATGTGTATTTTAAAAGTATGCTGCTCTATTCCGTGATGAATGCGGATGAAGAAACAATAAAGAAGGTTGCTTTTAAATTTATCAGTGATAAAGACCTTATGCAGGCTTTGGTACGAACCGTCGAAGGTTCAATCCGTGCATTTGTTGCAACAAAAAGACAGGCAGAAATTCTGACCCTGCGCAGGGAGATCGTGGAATATGTAAAAGATCAGATAGATCATTCTCTCGAAGAATGGGGTTATCATTTGCAGGATCTGCAGATAAACGACATCACTTTTGACCAGGCTATTATGGACAGTATGAGTAAAGTAGTGGCAAGTAATAATTTAAAAGCAGCAGCGGAAAATGAAGGGCAGGCATTGCTCATCACCAAAACAAAAGCGGCCCAGGCGGAAGGCAATGCAATAAAAATTTCAGCCGAAGCAGAAAAAGAAGCAGCCCGGTTACGCGGCCAGGGTGTAGCGCTGTTTCGTGAAGAAGTGGCACGTGGCATGAGCGTCGCTGCCGAACAAATGAAACAGGCCAATCTTGATACCAATGTGATTCTATTCAGCATGTGGACAGAAGCCATTAAAAATTTTGCAGAAGTAAGCAAAGGCAATATTATTTTTCTGGATGGCAGTCCCGAAGGCATGGAAAATGCCATGCGCCAGGTGGTTGCGATAACGAAAATGACCGGAGACAAAAAAGCCTGATTTTTTTATTGGATTTTCAAAAGATAAATGCAGGAAACGTTAGATATATCCGGTTGTTTCAATCATGCATAGTCAAGTTAAAAAAATACTATTGCTGATAATTCCTGTCAACCAGGTCAGCATATTCAGGATGTCGTTTTAAGTAAGCTGCCACATAAGGACAATATACCATGATCTTAATATCGTTTTTCCTTGCATAATCCAATGCAAATTTTGCAAGGAGTCCTGCAATCCCTTTGCCTTGTACTTTCCGGGGTACTTCAGTATGCATTAATGCAAGATTTTTTCTGTACCACCTGTATTCGAGATAGGCAAAATCATCATCCACAGGAAACTCAAATCTTTGTCTTTGAGTATTGTTGATTATATTTAATTCACTGTTGTTTGTGCTGTTTCCCATGAGGTAAAATTAACGGCTTAAAAAATGTTTGCAATTGAGCAACTGTTTCTCAAAGTTACAGGTAAACTCCGGCGCCTTTGTATGAAGGTGATATCTGCTATGCTATAGAGGACAATGCTGACAACAAACTAACTGTAACAATTGACAAAACAATTTCCTTATGCAATATTTTATAATCTGTATTACTGCTTTTTTAGGTTCAGGTTTAACATTGTTTTCAGGTTTCGGGCTTGGAACTATACTCATTCCTGTATTCGGGCTTTTCTTTCCAATTGACATTACAATTGCTTTAACAGCCATCGTTCATTTTCTAAACAATGTATTCAAACTCTCATTACTCGGACGCTATGCCGACAAGCAGGTCGTGTTGCGATTTGGTATTCCATCCATCATCGCTGCTTTTGCAGGTGCTTATTTGCTCACAATGCTGACCGACCTCAAACCAATCACTGAGTATTCTTTAATTTCAAAAACATTCTTAATAACACCTGTAAAACTGACTATAGGGATATTGTTGGTTTTCTTTGCATTGTTTGACGTTGTTCCTTCACTCACAAACATTGCCTTTGACCGAAAGTATCTTTCGGCAGGCGGACTATTAAGCGGATTTGTTGGCGGAGTTTCGGGCAATCAGGGAGCATTAAGAACCGCTTTTCTCATTCGCGCCAACTTAACTAAAGAAGCATTTATTGCATCAGGCATTACCATTGCCTGCCTTACTGACATTTCACGACTTACTGTGTATTCAAAAGAAATCTTTAAGCACCAAAACGAATTTACTTATCAGATAATTATTGCAGCCACACTTTCAGCATTTGCAGGAGCTTATTTAGGAAACAAGTTTGTAAAAAAAATAACAATAAAAACGCTTCAGTATTTTGTTGCTGTTATGCTTATGCTATTCGGAATCTTACTTGGCTTTGGTATAATTTGAAACTTATAAAAAATATGTGCCGACCGAAATATGAATGGACAGCAGCCAACAAAAAGAATAAATGCAAATTATAAAAATGGAGGTTGGTTCGGTAATCAAACAGTTGCAGTATAATGAGCATGTGTGCATCTAACTCCCCTTTTTTAAAACTTTATTTATCCCTCATGCATTCCATCCATTACACCCAGATAAACTGATTAATTTTACTCCGCTTTGCAACTAAAAAAAACAACAGGATATACTATCATTAACAAGTGGCTGATTAAAAAAGGCTTTCAGGCCTTTGCATTCCAGGAAGAGACATGGGAGGCTATCATTAATGGCAGGAGCGGACTGGTGAATGCTCCCACAGGTTGCGGTAAAACTTTTTCCGTATTCCTGGGCAGTCTCATTCAGTATATAAATGAACACACTGAAAATTATCATTCCCTGTCAAAAAATGGCTTACAACTTTTATGGATCACACCCTTGCGTGCATTGGCAAAAGATATCGGAAGAGCAATGGAAGAAGTTATCGGTGAGTTGGGAATCCAATGGAAAGTAGGCATTCGTAATGGCGATACTACCACAGTGGAGCGTCAAAAGCAAAAGCTGCGGGTACCTGAAGTACTTATCATTACACCTGAAAGCCTGCATTTGATGCTCGCTCAGAAAGGTTACCCCGATATATTCAAACCCCTTTGTGTTATCGCCGTGGATGAATGG
>JAHEZC010000033.1 GCA_023251275.1 Parafilimonas sp.
GCAGGTGGCTACGCTGTAGAGCAAACAGAGGAATTTAAACAAAAGCAAGATCAGAAAATTGCAGAGAGCATCATTAAAGCCGATGTGGTGATCACTACAGCACAGATCCCCGGCAAACCGGCGCCGCTGTTGGTCTCAGAGACTATGTTGCAAACGATGAAGCCAGGGTCAGTCATTATTGATCTTGCTGCTGCCACGGGAGGTAATACGGCAAAAACACAAAACGATAAGACCGTTCAATGCAATGGTGTCATGATTGTGGGTAACAGTAATCTCGCAGCAGGTATGCCGACCGATGCAAGTAAGCTGTACGGGAAGAATGTACTTAACTTTCTGCAGCTCATCATTGCAAAAGATGGTCAGTTAAATCTTAATTGGGATGATGATCTTGTAAAGGGTGCCTGTATTACGCATGGGGGCGAAGTGGTGAATGAGAGAGTAAAAGGATTGATAGGTTGAATGGTTGGTAAGTTAATGGTAATTAAAGGAAGATATAACATAAAACAATTTTACTATGAATGAAGTGCTCAGTTGGATTAGTGTACACGAGCAGTATATCTATATTGTTGTGCTGATGATATTTCTCGGAATAGAAGTGATTGGCCGTGTACCCAGCGTTTTACACACGCCGCTGATGAGCGGCGCCAATGCCATTCACGGTGTGGTGATCATCGGTGCAATCATTGTAATGGGCAAGGCAGAAAGTGATAATTATATCGCATTGATACTGGGTTTTCTTGCCGTTATTTTAGGAACGCTGAATGTGGTTGGCGGGTTTGTTGTGACTGACAGGATGCTGGAAATGTTTAAATCAAAAAACAAAGCTCAAAAAGCAAATTCCCGGAAATTATCAAATTAACGCATGGAATTAAATATACTTACAATTTGCTATCTCATCGGTTCGGTGACCTTTATTCTCGGGCTAAAAATGTTATCCAATCCGGCGACAGCAAGAAGAGGGAATCTTATTGCGGCTACAGGAATGACTATTGCAATTCTCGGAACGATTTTTTTATACAAAGATGATGAAGGGAAAAGTTTGCATAACTATGGATGGATTTTCGGAGGCATAGTTATAGGAGGAATTGTAGGTGTTCTTGCAGCCAAAAAAGTAAAGATGACAGCTATGCCGGAGATGGTGAGTTTGTTTAACGGTATGGGGGGCGCTTGTGCGGCATTGATTTCAATTGTAGAGTTCAATCATCTGACTGAAAACTTTGCAACGAATGGCTGGCAGGTGTTGACGGGCGAAAATCTTTTTTCTCATCTTCTGACTATATATGCAGGTGCTTTTATTGGATGCGTTTCATTTGCAGGCAGCATTATTGCATGGGGAAAATTAAACGGCAGTTTCAAAGACCTTACCTTTAAAGGTCAGCATATATTAAATCTTATTGTATTTTTTCTGATAATTTGCCTGATCATTCTTTTGCTTACGCCTCTCTTTGCCGACAACTATAATTTCTTTTATCTCATTCCATTATTGTCGCTTGTCTATGGGGTACTCTTCGTGCTTCCCATTGGCGGGGCCGATATGCCGGTTGTAATTTCTTTGCTGAACTCCTTTACAGGAGTGGCTGCTGCATGTGGCGGATTTTTATATAATAACCAGGTAATGCTCACCGGTGGTATTCTCGTTGGCGCTGCGGGTACACTGCTCACCATCCTTATGTGCAAAGCAATGAACAGGAGCCTGGGAAATGTGTTGATTGGAAATTTCGGAGGCGGTAATAGTGCTGCTGCACAGGGTGGCAGCGGCGGGCAATACAAGGAAATTTCTGTAAGCGATGCAGCAGTAGCTATGGGATATGCACGCAAAGTGATGATTGTTCCGGGTTATGGCCTCGCAGTTGCACAGGCGCAGCATGCCTGTCATGAGCTGGAAAAATTACTGGAAGAAAAAGATGTGGAAGTAAAATATGCCATTCATCCCGTGGCTGGCCGTATGCCGGGGCACATGAATGTATTGCTTGCTGAAGCGGATGTAAGCTATGATAAACTGCTCGAAATGGAACAGGCGAATGATGACTTTAAAACTACCGATGTCGTGCTGGTGCTTGGAGCAAATGATGTGGTAAACCCTGCGGCAAAAAATGATCCTTCCTCACCGATTTATGGTATGCCTATCCTCGAAGTGGAAGATGCAAAGCTGGTGATTATAAATAAACGCAGTATGAAACCCGGCTACGCCG
Organism: Parafilimonas sp.; assembly: GCA_023251275.1. GTDB lineage: Bacteria > Bacteroidota > Bacteroidia > Chitinophagales > Chitinophagaceae > JAHEZC01. The sequence continues at coordinate 2,193 of JAHEZC010000033.1, forward strand.
GTATTGAAAACCAGTTATTCTTTCAGCCAAAAACATCCATGCTTTTTGGTGATGCAAAATCTGTTTTGCAACAGTTGATAAGCGAAGTAAAGAATTTATAATTGCCTCTTATGTTGCAGGTATATTTGTGAAAAAATTTTGCAGCTTCCTGAATCATTATTACAATCTCTGGAACAGGTCAAAGGCTTTGACAGAAAGGCATTTGAAGAGGTGCATTATTCCGGCGAACAGGTTACGTCTATCAGGATCAATCCGTCAAAATGGCTTCCTGTTCACCACACGCCATTCACCACTCCCCGGGTACCCTGGTGTCCTTATGGTTATTATTTAAGTGAACGCCCATCTTTTACATTTGATCCTTTATTTCACGGAGGCGCTTATTATGTGCAGGAACCAAGCAGCATGTTCTTATGGCAGGTGTTGCAGCAGACGGTTGGTGAAAAAAACCACGGTTTAAAAGTACTTGACCTTTGCGCTGCGCCCGGCGGGAAAACCACATTACTTGCCTCATATTTTACTGATGGATTGATGGTGGCGAATGAGGTAATCAGGTCAAGAGTAAATATTTTAAAGGAAAACATTACAAAATGGGGTGCTGATAATGTGATAGTTTCCAATAATGATCCTGAAGATTTTAAGAGGTTAGAAAATTATTTTGATATAATTGTGATAGATGCTCCTTGCAGCGGCAGTGGTTTGTTTCGCAAACATCCTGAAGCTGTCAAAGAATGGAGTGAAGAAGCTGTAATGCTCTGCAGCAGGCGACAGCAAAGGATTTTAGCGGATATATCCCCTGCCTTAAAGAAAGGTGGTATGCTGATTTATGCTACCTGTTCTTATTCCAGGGAAGAGAATGAAGAAATCCTGGATTGGATCACAGATCATTTTGAGGTCAAGAATTTGCAGCTAACATTAAAAAGCGATTGGAATATTATTGAATCTCAAAGCGACAGGCACAATGCTTATGGTTACAGGTTTTATCCGGACAAGACAAAAGGAGAAGGTTTTTTTATCAGTGCTTTTACAAAAAATGAAGGGAGTGATTCTGTGCAATTTTCATCTTCCATTCCTTCGCTTTCTAATCGGGAAATGAATGTGATAAAGAAATGGTTGAAAAACGATGAGCGAATATTTTTCTTCCGGCAAAAAGAAAATATTCTTGCGCTTGACAGGCAATGGATGACCGATATTTCTTTTTTGCAAAAACATTTATACATTCGTAAGGCAGGCATAAATATCGGCTCGATCAAAGGCAATGATCTTGTCCCGGATCATGAGATGGCATTGAGCCTGTTGGTAAATGATCGTATTCCAAAAGCAGACTTTGACAGCGAACAGGCCATACAATACCTTAGAAAGAAAGTGCTGAATCTGGATAACTTTACTCGTGGATGGATGCTTGCTGATTATGCAGGCATTAACCTGGGGTGGATGAAAATTTTAGAAAACAGGATAAATAATTATTATCCGGCTGAATGGAGAATTTTAAAAGATTAACTTTACTGCTTCTTAGAAAAAAACGTATCACAAATTCTATGAAAAATCTTTTTACGCTGCTTCTTTTTTCCCTTTTTGCTGTTCAATCTCTGCATGCACAGGCCGGAGGAAATTATACTATGCATACCGTAAAAAAGGGTGAATCACTTTCAGCTCTTGCAAGACAATATGGAACCACTGTTGGTGACATTATGCGCTTGAACGGAATGAACGACAAGAGCATTTTGAAAATAGGAGAGAAGATAAAGATCCCTCCGAAAAATAGTGCTGCCATAAAAAAGACCACAACGTCAGGCACCGTGTTACCGGAAAAAACTACTACGACTCAGGCAGTAAAAACTGTTCCCAAAACAGACGCTGCGGCGAATACAAAAGACATTAAGCATACTGTCGTAAAAGGAGAAACCCTGTCAAAAATCGGTGGACAATACCACATAACGGTAGCTGAACTGAAAACCTGGAATAATCTAAAAAGCGACGTTATTAAAATAGGACAGGTTTTAATTGTGAAGCCTGGCAGCAGCACAGCAATTGCTGCAAATAAATTGACAGTGCAACCGGCAACTGCACAAAAGCAAGATCAGGCAGATACATTGACAACTTTGGCAAAACAAAACACTGAAAAAGTAACTGTTCCTCCTGCTGATAGTGCTAACACAGGTGGTGATCATATAGGAGAAGTAACGGTAAAGAAGAAAGGTATTCAACCTAAGACTGCAAATAAAACTGTAAAGCAAGATGCTGTTCTTCCTGAAAAAACTACGGTGAAAAAGAATACCGGCAGTTCCAAAACTAAAGCTCCTTCCCGGTCAGATACAGCTTTGAAGGAACAGGTGATTATTGTTCCTAAGAATACAAATGTCACTAATGTATCCCTCGTGAATGTTGCTCCTGAAGGTTTTTTTGCGCCGATCTTTGGAAAAGAAGTAGAAGGACGGAGCCTGCAGACTATCACCGGAACAGGCATGATTTTTAAAACAGCGAGCGGCTGGGCAGATAAAAAATATTATATCCTGATGAATGATGCCCCTCCCGGTTCTGTAGTAAAAGTAAATTCCTTTAATGGCAAAACCATTTACGCAAAAGTGCTGTGGAATATTAAGGATATGAGTGAGAATGAAGGGCTGAATTTCCGTATCAGTAATGCGGCTGCGGAGGCTCTCGGCCTGACTGATTCTAAATTTCAATTGATGGTGACTTACTATGAATAACGTGCCGGTGAATGGGTTTTAACGAAATGCAATTAATTCAAGACCCAATAATACATTCCCGCTATAAATCAATATGGAAGCAGTCAATATTTTTCTTCAAACATATTTTGAGAAAAGAATATGCTTGTTTCTGATGGTTATTAAAAGATCAAGCCGGAAGTAAGCATACAACCGGCTTTAATCAGCGTGTACTTTCAATAGGTTAGGAGAATTAAATAAAAAATCATAGGGGAAATATTTTTGATCAAAATCATATAAGATTCATCTTTAAATGCAATGCAATATAACAGACAATAAAAGAAAACTTCTGCATTAAAAACAAAGCCGGCAGTTAAGAAAAACCGCCGGCTTGTTTGCTCCGTATATTCTTGTTATTCTAAAACCAAAACCCGTAAAATCATGCCAAAAGATAATTACCCACCGTGCGGCACATAAAAGAGACCGGTAATCAGACAACCACCGGTCTTTGACCCTTTTTGAAAAAATACTCACTAAAATAACAGTAAAAATATGCCGGAAAGATTCAAATACTCCAGTAATGTAGCATAAAAAAAGCCGGCAATCAGACAACCACCGGCACGATAAAAATCATCTTGTAATATTTGAATGTTCATGGAAAAACCGTGCCATATCATTAGCTATCCGACCTTTCAGCAGATAATTTGGGATAGGGTTTTAGCAAGCGAAACATTTTTTACCCGTCGGGGTAATTTTTTCAGCAGGATCGATGTTGTTTGCTGCGCTTAAATTCAGGAAAATAATTTACTTCTTGTTTGTCAGTGGTTGTCTTCCATTCTTTCATATTCTGAACTATGCCTGCCGTCCAGTGCATAACAACCTGAAATAAAAGTCAGCTTATTAGTTGAAATTTATAAGAATACTTTGACAGCATTAGAATCGCCGTCATAAATTATCCTGTTGGTAAATTCACCGGCCTGAAATACGAGGCATACATTCTCCTCAACTGTCTCATCCCTTGTCATTGTAAACTGGCCGCTTTTTACAAGTTGCCCATTTGATATTTTTCATAACGGTCATCTGTAAATTTTAAAATATTACTGTTGCCAGGCGGACAAAATGTTACTGCCGGGTTCATGGCTGCAGAAGTTTGCCTCAATTCCGATGCACCGATGATGAAAGTCTGTGCAAAACTGTTTTCTTTGCCGTTATCTTTCTTACAACTTTCTGAAAGAATTATAAAAGCGACAAAGCAGAAAGCCAGGCTGATATTGAGTTTCATAATAAATATTTCAAGCCTGACATTGAAGAATGTAAAGCTGGTGCATCAAATAAAGTGATACAAAAATAAAATCCTTAAAATACAAACTTTTTTTTAATGATCTGAAAAATACAAACATGAATATCTTCAGTTAACCCAAACCTTTTGAGAGAGATTTATGAAGCAAGAAGCCTGATTGGCCGTAGATTTTTACTCTACCCATTCCGCCAAAGTCATGTAAGGATTCCATTTCTCATTTTCTTTTTTATAGATTATTAGAGAGCCTTCGCCGCATAATATTCCACAGTCGCTTTCTTCATAAAAGATACAAAAAGAATTGTCTCTCAGAAAAATTGGTTTTGTCAGAGAGAACAATCTTCTGTCGCCATAGCAATTTTCCAAATAAATGTCAATGTCAATAGCATGGCTATCGTAAATTGTATTGACGGTGTCTCTCGAAAGTATGATTGCGTCGTTAATTAAATTGCTGGCCCAAATAAAATTTGAGTAATCCGAGTAACAAGAGTCGATTATTTTTCTTTCATCTTTTGAGAATGTGAATGTGTCAATCTTAATTGTTTTGCCATTGTCAAATGCAGTTCTTTTATAAAAAGTGTCAAAGGATAAAATGCTTTTGCAGTAATAAAAAGTTGATGCATTTATTGTTTCAGAAAGTATTACTTGTTTATGATTTTTGTGTATCCCGGAAAAAATGCTGTCAGTAAATTGCTTTGTTAAGTCAAGATACTGTTTAGTTGACTGTCCATTAACAGTGAAGTTCGAATATAATAAAAGCAATATCAGAATTGCCGGGCATTTCATAAAATTATGACTAATGTCGGTATTTGCTATGGCAGAAATTAACTATTCTGCAACTTATGTACCGAAGCTGATTTTTATTTTATTGTTAAAGATAAAAACGATTGTTTAATCAAGAAGAATAATACAATGTATTCAGCTAATAAAAATCCCGGCATAGATAATCGTGAAAGGAGAAAAAATTATGCTGCAAATCCCGCCTTGATTTTAACTGAACAGATCGTTCACTATTTCCACTGCAAATAAATTTAATTGCCTTTTTTTTGATTGAACACCCTATGAAGTTTTACATTCGCTTTACGCCACCAAAAAAATGGAAAAATGAAACGCTCTTTTTTTATTATGCTGACTGCTGCTGCGATACTATACACAGCTTCTTCTGAACTGCATGCTCAGGATGGAGTTAACTTTACCGGGCAGGAGTTATTATGCCGCCCGACTAATTCTTCTGTTACGATCAACGTAGTTGCAGACCAGCCATTGGATGCATACTTTGAATACGGCACACAACCGGGAGTCTATACTGCTCAGACAGATGTAGTTTCTTCGGCTGCGAATGAACCCATCAAGGTTGTCATTACAGGTCTGCAAAATAACACGTTGTACTATTATCGTATGGTTGATCGTATTACCGGTACAGTTGACTGGACACAAAGAGCTGAACATTCTTTTCGTACCCAAAGGACACCGGGAACTGCATTTTCATTCGACATTACCTCTGATTCACATGTAAATGTAGGAGGGCTGGGCAGTCCCGCCCAGTGGCAACAAACATTGACTAATGTCGGCAATGATGGTCCGGATTTTCTTATTGACTGCGGCGACACTTATTCAATGGATAATGTGACTTCTGAATCACAGGCGCGCAGTTCATATATTTTCCAGCGTACTCCCACTGCTTTCGGGCTTGTAAGTCACTCAGTCCCGGTATTGCTTGCTGTCGGCAATCATGAGGAACAGGAAGCCTGGCATCTCAATGATAATGGCGATCCTGTAAATAGCCAGCCGGTCTGGGGTACAAATGCACAAAAAAGATATTTCCCTAACCCGGTTCCTGATGCATTTTACACCGGGGACACCAGTACATACTACGCACTCGATGGTGATCAGTTGCGCGAAGATTATTACGCCTGGACGTGGGGGAATGCACTCTTTATAGTAATTGATCCATTTTGGTTCACCACTGAAAAACCATTCGTTGGAAATACAGGCGGAGGAGAGCCTGGAGGCTCGGATGGTGACAGGTGGCATTGGACGCTGGGCGATGCACAATATGCATGGTTACGCAAAACCCTTGAGAACAGCAGCGCCGCGTACAAGTTTCTCTTTATGCACCACATGACCGGCGGCACGCAGGACTACATAAGAGGCGGGGCTTATGCTGCGCCTTATTGTGAGTGGGGAGGATATGACGAGGATGGCACTACCTATAGCTTCGCTGCCAGGCGGCCCGGATGGTATGCGCCTGTTCACCAGGTATTGACAGAAAACCATGTCTCCGCTGTTTTCCATGGCCATGATCATCAATATGCTTATGAGAAGCGTGACAGCATCGTTTACCAGTCACTCCCAGCAGCCGGTTTTTCCGGAAATGGATTTAGCATTTATAGCGAAAATGACCCGTTAACCATCAGGGTTTTACCCAGCCCGGGCCACCTTCGTATAACTGTTTCAGTCGATTCAGCAACTGTAGAGTATGTAAGCTCTGGCGCAGGCAGCAATGGACAGGTTGTATATTCATACAAGATAGCCCCATGGAATGGTGTATTGCCGGTGAAGATTGAATATTTTACACTGCAGACCGAGAACAATAAAAAAGTGATGCTGAAATGGAAAACCGCTTCTGAATTTCAGAATAAACAGTTTACAGTACAAAGAGCCAATGCCGTTTCCGGCGTTTTTAAAGACATTGGCACTGTTGCTGCAACTAATTCTCCGGATGGCGCCATTTACAGTTTCACTGATGAACCCAAACTAACCGGCTCTTTTCTTTACAGGATCATACAGGAAGACATGTATGGTAAAAAGATCTATTCAGATACAAGATCAGCCACCTTAAGGAATAATAAATTTCTGCAGATTGCTGACAAAGGAGCAAGCTGGCAGCTATCAAGTGACCAACCTGTCAATTACAGCCTGATAGACATACAAGGACGACTGATAGAAAAAGGCAGTTTCAGCGGAACAAAAAATATTATCAAGCCCACTGCCGGCTCTGTATATATACTGAGAGCGGAATCTAACGGAGACATATTTACGCAGAAACTGCTAAACTAATCAAAACAACAAAGAAACTGATGAAGTCTCACACTGAATGCCAATTCAGCCCAAAAATTATTCTTTTATCCTGTTGTACTTTTTCAAAATCCTTATTACCGCATCATGCGGCAAGGCGGGTACAGTGTTATCATTAATTCCCGTCATTGTTTTGGCAGCTATAAGTGCATTGATGATCGCTTCTTCTGTTGCCTGTATGGTAGCTGTAAATAATACGCCCATATTATCATTGGGATACATCTTGACTGTTGTTTCTGTATTCCTGTTAAACGCATCTTTATTTGCTGTGGAGAATGCAAGGAAAATATCACCTGAGCCATTGCCGCCTATACCTCCCACTTTTCCAATGCCAAGGGAAACACGCTGCGCAATGCGTTTTAACTGGTGGGGCAATAGCGGCGCATCAGTAGCTGCAATTACGATGATACTTCCTGTTTCTGCATTTACACCATCTAATTTGTCATTTGATACAATGCCATTAAAAATGATTGGTAAAGTGTCCGCAAGTTCTTTTCCCACCGGAACTCCTGCAATGGTAAGTTGCTCCCGAATTCCATAATTTGTTTGCACCAAAACACCAACAGTATAAGCGCCATATTTTTTATCAATCACCCGTGAAGCAGTTCCGATGCCTCCTTTAAAACCATGACAGATCATGCCTGTACCGCCGCCTACATTTCCTTCCACCGCAGGGCCGCTTTTTGCACTGTCAAGCGCCGCCCATGTATCTTCTTTCTTTACATGAAAACCGTTGATGTCATTTAATATGCCGTCATAAGTTTCTGCGGTAACCGGGTAGGCATACCATACATTATCTTCATCTGCACTGTAGTAATGATTTTTATCCATCCATTCGAGTGCAGCATCACGAACGATGCCCACACTCCCTGTATTGGTAATGAGGATTGGTGTTTCAAGAAACCCGGATTCGGTGATCCAATGTGTGCCGGTCATATCACCATTGCCATTCAGCATGCACCAGTTAGCAAATACCGGAGTGAATTTTTTACCACCGGGAAGAATGGCTGTTACACCAGTGCGTACCGGGCCTACACCTTTGATCAACTTCCCGCTCCCTTCAATGATAGTGCGATGCCCCACTTCTACGCCAGCCACATCTGTGATAGCATTGAATTTACCCGTTATGCCATCGAATGGAATGCCAAGACTACGGGCACGAATAGTTGAATCCTGTGCTGACATAAAAGAATGAATTAACGTGAAAATAAATACCGGCAGGCAATGATAATATTTCATTCGGATGGGGTATTACTATTTCTGTTTAGAAAACATCCACGGCAATAATTCCGGTTCTGCAAAAGCAGGGTCCCAACTGTTGTGATTCGCATTAGGGTACTCCGTATATTTTGCATCTTTTGCACCTGCTTCCTGCAATGCCTTGTACAGGTCGCGGTCGGGTTGCGGGCTTACGGCATCATCTAATGCGCCGTGAAAGATCCATACCGGGAGGTCCTTTGCACGTTCCGCATACAGTTGTGTATTGGCCATGCCACAGATAGGGAATACAGCGGCAAAATATTTTGGAAAATGGATCACGAGATCATAAGTACCAAAGCCGCCCAATGATAACCCGCCGAGGTAAATTCTTTTTTTGTCAGCGATTTTATGATCAGCTAAACTGTCCAT
>JAHEZC010000503.1 GCA_023251275.1 Parafilimonas sp.
GTTCTTCAATATTATTAAGATCCAGAAAGCAGGCCTGCTGCAAATTCAACCTGTATAAAGTCTCTGAAATCATCATTGAAAATATCAGGCATCACTTGCAAGTTTGCGCATTGAAAAAACTATTTTGTCCAACTTGGGCGGATTATCTCTCGAAAAGCCATAAGCAATTGAAGTAAGGTAATAAGCCTGTCTCAGCCTTTCAGCCAAAGGCACATCATCATCAAAAATATTATTCATATTTGCCTCTTCAAATGTCTGCATTTTAAAAGCAGTTTTATCAAGCCTGTATTCTTTCATCTGTATACTTTTCTTTTTTTTGAATAGCTCAGATGGAATCCGCCATAAAAATTTTCATCGCGGTTGGTATAAATTTGCTCGAAAATTTTTATAACTTATTTCATGGAATAAATTTACAAAATAGCATTTGGATTTTTATAGCAAAAGGCAATTACTGTTGTTTATGTATTTCGCTGGTAAAATGAAATTCGATATCAGGGTTGTTTTTTATTTCAGTATTTAAAAACCATTCACTCTGTGCAAGGTAAACGGGATGCCCGTCTTTATCTTCTGCGGAATTTTGCTGTTTATAGCGCAGAAAATCCTCCAGTTTTTTTGGTTCTTTACTTGTCAGCCAGCAAGCTTTGTAAAAAGGCAATGTTCTGAATTCACAGGCAGCGCCATATTCATGCAGTAACCGGTATTGGATAACTTCAAACTGCAATTCGCCCACACAGCCGATGATTTTTTTGGTGCCGCCGAATTGAGAAAATAATTGTGCAACACCCTCATCGGTCAGTTGCCTGATCCCTTTCTCCAATTGTTTTGTTTTCATCGGGTCTTTATTCACCAGTTCCTTAAATAATTCAGGAGAAAAAGAAGGGATACCAGTAAAGTAAAAATTCTCACCTTCAGTTAGTGTATCACCGATCTTAAAATTACCTGTATCGAATAACCCCACAACATCGCCGGGATAAGCGTCTTCAATAATGTCTTTGCTGCTCGCCATAAACGAGTACGGATTACTGAATCGTAAATCTTTGTTGAGCCGCACATGATGATACCAGCTATTTCGTTCAAATTTCCCGCTGCATACACGCATGAAGGCAATACGGTCGCGGTGTTTAGGGTCAAGGTTGGCGTGAATTTTAAAAATAAAGCCACTTAAATTTTCTTCCTGAGGACAAATTTCCCGTACCGATGTTTCCCTGCATAGAGGAGCCGGGGCAACACGGATAAAAACATCGAGCAATTCCTTTACACCAAAATTGTTGAGAGCGCTGCCAAAGAAAAGCGGTGCTGTTTTTCCATTGAGATAATCGGTTATTTTCAACTCACCATACACACCCTCAATTAATTCTGCGTCCTCCTGCAATTGCACTGCATCTTTTTCACCAATTAACTCATTCAACTTTTCAACTGAAAGTTCTTTCATATCAAGAATATCTTCATCGGTTGCTTTCTGGTTGGCTATAAAAAGCAATAAGCTTTTGTCATGCAAATTATAGACTCCTTTAAAATCTTTTCCGCTGTTGATAGGCCAGGTCATTGGATGCAACTGGATTTTTAATTCATTTTCTATTTCTTCCAGCAGATCAAAAGGGTTTTTGCCATCACGATCCATTTTGTTGATGAAGACGATAACGGGTGTATCACGCATGCGGCATACTTCCATCAATCTTCGTGTTTGTTCTTCCACACCATTTACACTGTCAACAACCAGCACAACACTATCTACAGCCGTAAGTGTTCTGTATGTATCTTCTGCAAAGTCTTTGTGGCCGGGGGTATCAAGCAGGTTAATAAGAAAACCTTTGTATTCAAATGACATTACGCTTGTTGCAACTGAAATACCACGCTGTCTTTCGATTTCCATAAAATCGCTGGTGGCGTGTTTTTTTATTTTGTTACTTTTTACAGCGCCTGCTGTCTGAATAGCACCGCCAAACAGGAGGAATTTTTCTGTTAATGTAGTCTTACCCGCGTCAGGGTGAGAGATAATGGCAAATGTTTTTCTGCGAATAATTTCTTTATCGTATTTCATAATTGTAGTTGGGAGTCCGGAGTCAGAAAAGTCCGGAGTCCGAAAGTCTGCGAGACCGATATTTACTTTACTGACTTTAAAAGTCCGCAAAGGTAAGCGTTGAGGAAGAATAATATTCGTTGGGAGTCCGAAAGTCCGGAGTTTGGAAGTCGGAAGAAAATGCTTAGGTTTTACTGACTTTCCGTCTTTCCGACTTTGCTGACTCGTTAGGCCAACCTCTTTTCAATCTTCTCATTGATCAGCCGGTACAAATGATGCGGCCGGTAAATGCGCCAATCGGGTATATCCATGAGTTCGATAAAATAATTCAGCTTCTTTTTGCGAAAATCATACTGTGTAGCTTCAGGCATGTTCAGCGCGATGATCCACCCGTTTTGATCGGCTACTTCATCAAACCATTCCTGGTAATATTCCTTGTCGCTGCTGTGAAAGTTGAGGACATTTTCTGTGATCAAAACAAATTTTGTGATAACCTGAAATATCATTTCATCAATTACTTCCCGCTTAAGGGTCATAATATCATTTTCAATGGCATCGTTCCACTCACCTATCATTTCAATCACAGCAAAATTCAGCTCATACTCCACATAAATGATTTTCAGGTATAAAGTTTTGCTGCCAAATTCATCCCATTGCGGATGGATAAAATAATTATACACGGTTTGCGTAAATTCAAACTCACTATATTCCCTTCCGTAAAAAGGAGAACGAGGATCGTCTTCAGAAACGTATAAATGACGCCAGTTATAAAATGGCTCTATATTATGCATACAACAAAATCTTACCTGCAAAGTTATATTAAAAAGATCGTGGAGCATACCCGATGAATAAGCCGGAATTTTTATATTGCAACCGCATATCTGGATCAGCAGCATGCGAAATATGCAGAGAGGCCAGGT
>JAHEZC010000504.1 GCA_023251275.1 Parafilimonas sp.
AAATTGATTTTTAAAATCCTGAACAATGGTTTGGATAATCCTGTAAGACACCAAAAAGCAAAAGAAGATTTTGAAAAAGTTCTTGAAGGAAAAAACGCAAAAGAAATAACGGAAAGAGCTTTGCGTTACGACCTTACTATTCCCTTTGCCCGCTATGTCGCCATGAATCATGGGCAACTTAGTTTTCCCTTTAAGCGTTATCAAATACAGCCAGTATGGCGTGCAGACCGTCCGCAAAAAGGACGTTATCGTGAGTTTTATCAATGCGATGCGGATGTGGTGGGAAGTTATTCTTTGCTCAATGAAGTGGAACTGGCAAACATCTATGCTGAATCATTTGAGAAACTTAAAATTGATGTCGAGATAAAAATTAATAGCAGAAAAATATTAGCAGCGCTTGCAGACCTTTGCGGCGGTGCTGATAAGATGAATGATATAACTGTTGCTATTGATAAGCTCGACAAAGCGGGTTTTCAAAAAGTAAAAGAAGATCTATCACAACGCGGGTTAAATGAAGATCAAATAAACCTGATAGAAAAATATTTATCTGTTAGTGGAAGCAATGAAGAGAAGTTGCGTAAATTGAGCGGGTTGATAGGTTCGAGTGAAACTGGTAAAAAAGGAATTGAGGAACTGGACTTTCTTATCAACTTTGTATCCGTCACTCATCATTCACCACTCATCATTGACCCTGCCCTTGCCCGAGGCCTCAACTACTACACAGGTATCATTTTCGAAGTAAAAGCAAAGAATGTACAAATGGGCAGCATAGGCGGAGGGGGAAGATATGATGATCTCACAGGCTTGTTTGGCGTACCCAATTTGCCCGGTGTAGGTATCAGCTTTGGGGTGGACAGAATTTATGACGTAATGGAAGAACTCAAACTTTTTCCTGCTACGCTGCAAATAAACACGCAGGTTTTATTTTTCAATCTCGGTGAAGCAGAAAGCAAAATTGCTTATGAATTAATGCAGCAACTGAGAAGAAAGGGAGTAAAGTGCGAAATCTATCACGAGGTTTCAAAATTTGATAAGCAGTTCAAATACGCTGATAAGAAAAGTATTCCATATACAGCTATTATCGGCACAAAAGAAATAGAAGAAGGAACCTGTGTTGTAAAAAATTTAAAAACGGGTGAACAAAAAATACTAAAGCAGGAAGAACTTATGCTCTTTCATTTTTAAGTTTTTATTCTCAGCATGAATATCAAAGAAACTTCATGGTGGTAGATTTTTGCAATTAAACTGTTTCTTCTTTTTTCAAATACTTATTCATAAAACCGCTGCTTTTATCCGCCGGTTCTTCTCTCGTGCCTTCGATCACTACTCCTGATATATAAATTGTAAGGCTGATTACTTTATTCGTGAAAGAATCCCTGTTGAATTTAATTATGCCATCCTGGTAACTCATGCTGAAAGAATCAATACCAAGCTTTTCCATCGTTGCATCTCCCATATCTGATGTGATGTTCAGAATACTATCGCGCCATATAATTCCAACTTCGCTTACCTGGTTGCCTTCGGGTAATTTATAGGTACCATAATAATCAGTATAAGATGTTGAGTCCTGCGACAATGCTGCAAAAGAAATAATCATCAATGCAAACAATAGTAAGTATGATCTTTTCATAAAGTAATAGTTGATTTATTTAAAATGAAATTCAAATTTTAGATTAATAATTGAAAGAAAAACACTCAGGTAAAAATATTTTTATATTATTTCCAATTCTTCACTATATTCTTTCAAAGATTACCGCTGCTCCCTGCCCCACTCCCACGCACATTGTGGCTAATCCGTATTTTGCATTTCGCCTTCTCATTTCATGTACCAATGTAGTTGATATCCTCGCACCGCTGCATCCAAGCGGATGGCCCAATGCAATGGCGCCACCATTCACATTTACCTTTTCAATATCTAAGTTAAGTTCCTTAATACATGCCAGGCTCTGTGAAGCGAATGCTTCATTCAATTCTATTAAATCCAAATCCTGCAAACCTATCCCTGCACGCTGCAAGGCTTTCTGCGTAGCGGGTACAGGGCCCATCCCCATGATGGCAGGGTTCACTCCTGCTACAGCCATGCTCACAATTCTTGCTACCGGCTGCAGGTCGAATTGTTTCACTGCCTCTTCACTTGCCAGCAGCAGGTCAGCAGCGCCATCATTGATACCGCTTGAATTACCTGCGGTAACAGTACCGTCCTTAGTAAATGCAGGTTTCAATGCAGCAAGCTTTTCAAGAGATGTTTCTCTCGGGTGTTCATCCTGTGTAACCCATGTAACCAGCCTCTCATTCATCATTTCTACTGCCACAATCTCATCTTCCCATTTTTTTTCAGCGAGGGCAGCAAAATATTTTTGTTGCGAGCCCAGCGCAAATACATCCTGGTCTTCACGTGAAATATTCCATTGTTTTGCCACATTCTCCGCCGTCTCTCCCATTGAAAATGGATAATGCATTTCTGCAAGCGCTTTATTTATAAACCGCCACCCAATTGTAGAATCATAAACCTCTGCTTTGCGGCTCCATGGACCATCGCTTTTGGCCATTACAAACGGAGCCCGCGTCATACTCTCCACACCACCTGCAATGTAAAGCATCCCTTCATTACACATAATTGCCCGCGCTGCATCCATTACCGCCTGCAGGCCGCTTGCACACAAACGGTTTACCGTATTGCCCGCCACACTTACCGGCAAACCTGCAAGCAGCGCAGCCATCCGTGCTACGTTGCGGTTATCTTCACCCGCCTGGTTTGCATCTCCCGCTATCACATCTTCAATGGCGCGCAGGTCAATTGTTTCATGATTTTGCAATACTGCGCGGATCACGTGTGCCAGCAAATCGTCGGGCCGGAAACTGCTGAGCTTACCGCCATACCGGCCAATCGGTGTTCTAACTGCATCAACAATATATGCTGCCTTCATGAAACCTCCTG
>JAHEZC010000034.1 GCA_023251275.1 Parafilimonas sp.
GCTGCTTCCACCTGGTCTGCCCGCATAAATTGCGTAGCATTTCCTTCCATCGCATCAAGCAGCAGTGTTTCATAAGCTTCCGGCTGATGATTATGGTAGGTCTTGTCGTAACTGAAGATCATATCCACAGGATTCAATGTCATGCTTGAACCCGGTTGCTTTGCCTGGAAACGGATGCGAATATCTTCTTCAGGCTGTATGCTGATTGTTAAACGGTTATTACGCCATGTTTCCCATGCTTCCGGGGGAAAGGCGTAATGCGGAGCTTCTTTATATTGGATAGTAATGATAGTAGTTTTTTCATGCAGGTATTTTCCTGTGCGCACATAAAAAGGGACATCATGCCAGCGCCAGTTGTCAATATAAAATTTTATTGCGGCAAAAGTTTCCACAGGTGAATGCGGGTCCACATTTTTTTCCTGGCGGTAAGCATTTACCGGTTTGCCTTTTATCCATCCTTCACTGTATTGACCGCGTACGGCACAAGCATGCACTTCTTCTTTCGTAATTTTTCTCAGGGCATTAAGCACATCTGTTTTTTTATTACGTATTTCATTCGCATCAAAACTTACAGGCGCTTCCATTGCCACCATGCATAATAGTTGCAAAATATGATTTTGCACCATATCTCGCAATGCACCTGATCTTTCATAATAGCCTCCACGCTCTTCTACGCCAACGGTTTCTGCGGCTGTTATCTGCACATGCTCAATATAGTTTCGGTTCCAGATGGGTTCAAATAAAGCATTGGCAAAACGTAATGCAAGAATATTCTGCACTGTTTCTTTTCCGAGATAATGATCAATGCGGTAGATCTGGTCTTCTGCAAATAATTCGTTGAGTAATTGATTTAATTCCTGTGCGCTTGCAAGATCATGACCGAACGGTTTTTCCACTACGATGCGTGTGCAATGCCTGTCTTTGCAAACTTCAAGTGTTCCCAGCTTTTTTGCAATATCAGGAACAAGCTGCGGAGCCACAGCGAGGTAAAAAATGAAGTTGGTATGCATACCCCATTCGTGTTCAAATTTTTTTTTCAGCTCAGTGATGGCTTTGTATGCATCTGCATTCTCTGCATCCATCTGGAGGTAAGAAATATGCTGCGAGAAATCATTCCAGTAATTATCCTGACCACCTTTCCTGCGACTGAATTTTTGAATGCCTTCATATAGATGATTTCGGAAATTATCATCTGAATATTCACTGCGGCCTGAGCCGATAACAGCGAATTGCTCCGGCATACAGTCATCAATAAATAAATTATATAGTGCCGGTGTAAGTTTTCTTTGATTGAGATCGCCGCTGCCGCCGAAAATAAAGATGACCGATGCTGCAGGTTTTTTTCTTTGATTATTCATGGTTGTCGCTTTTTGCCTGATGAATTGATACTTTCTGCGATTGTGATATAAAGTATGTTAGTAATAGTAATAGATACCTCTTTCGTTTGGATGACGACCGGAGTGCTTGTTTGATCATTGAATATTGATATTTGAACGTTCATTCTGCCTGATTTAAAAATGCTAATCGGAAAAGTCCGAAAGTCTGAGAGACCGGAAAATAGATTACCATTCAACAATTAAACCATTCAACCATTCAACTCACGTCCCACACTGTGTGAAACTTTCCCTCCCTGTCAATTCTCTCATAAGTGTGCGCACCAAAATAATCACGCTGTGCCTGTATTAAATTGACCGGCATGCGTTCACTGCAATAAGCGTCAAAATAACTTAAAGCGCTCATCATTCCTGCAACAGGTATTTTGCCTTGCAATGCAAGCTTAACGGCAGACCGCATATTCTTTTCCTTCTTCTTCAAAAGCTTTGAGATATTTTTATCAAGCAGGATATTGGAAAGCTGTTTGTTCTTTTTATATGCTTTGTAAAATGTTTCCAGCAGCGACGACCTTATGATGCATCCGCCACGCCATACTTTGACTACATCGCTTAAAGGTATATCCATCTTCAATTCTGATGATGCTTTGTGCAGCATCGCTAATCCCTGCGCATAACAAATAATACTGGAGAAATATAAGGCATCATGCAGTTGTTTAATTGCAGGTTCTTTTTTTGAAGCGATCTGCTTTACAGCAGATTTATATACAGAAGATGCGGCAACTCTTTCACTTTTATAAGATGATAAATCTCTCATGGCAACAGCGATATCAATTGCGGGAACAGGAATACCGAGATCCATAGCATCCTGTGAGGTCCATTTGCCTGTACCCTTGCTGCCTGCTTTATCAAGTATCATATCCACCAGATCATTTCTTGTGGATTCATCTTTCTGCAAAAAAATATTTGAAGTTATTTCAATTAAATATGTCTGAAGTTCTCCTTCATTCCATTGTTCAAATATTGCATGCAATTCATCATTATTTAATTTAATTCCTCTTTTTAACACATCATACACTTCACTGATGAGTTGCATAATGGCGTATTCGATTCCGTTGTGCACCATTTTTACATAATGACCTGCTGCGTCTTTTCCCATATAGGCAACGCATGGTTCATTATTCACTTTTGCTGCAACGGTTTGGAGTAAAGGTTTTAAATTGTTCCATGCGTTTATATCCCCGCCGGGCATGATGCTCGGGCCTGTGCGTGCACCATGTTCACCACCGCTTATACCCATACCCATGAAGTGAATATTTTTTTCTTCCAGATATTTAACACGACGAAGCGTATCTGTATAATGAGAATTGCCGCCATCAATGATGATATCATTTTCCTCCACGAGCGGTAACAAACTTTCTATCACGGCATCAACAGGTTTTCCCGCAGGAACAAGCAGCATTATCTTCCGTGGTTTCTCCAGTTGCAGAACCAGTTCTGCCAATGTTGTTACACCTTTCACGGTTGTTCCGGGAGATGCAGTTGTTTCAAGTGTGGCGGCTTTTTGTGCATCGAGATCAAATCCAACTACAGCAAAACCATGATCAGCCAGATTGAGCAACAGGTTGCGTCCCATTACACCTAAACCGATCATGCCGAATTTATATTTTCCATTGTTCATGCCGGGAGTTTTATTGTTTGAATTTGCAAGGTATAAAAGAAATATTGTTGCTGCACACAAGGGGAGGAGACGGGAAAGAAATAAAATCGTGATTGATGTTTTTTTTGAAAACCCTGTTCAGTTTTCAATATTGCTGACAATAATTTTAAAAAATAAATTATGGCAGAACTTGTAAATGAATTTAATGATTACCGTTTGCGCATGAATTAAGCTCTTCTCAGCAAGGATAATCTTGTGATGAAAAGACTTTGGAATCCCGATACTTATACGGAGTTTCAGTTTAGGTACCGTGTTGAAAAACGTACTTCATCCAAGATCAATATGCGTGCTCACTACGGGCATACCAAAAAATATGGCTGCATGGCTGTCAAAATCTTCAACAGAATCTGTTGTGTAAAATTCTTTTGTGCCCTTTTTTGATATACTGCTTTCCATTTCAGGATGACGATAGAGGTAATCCTTCAAGCTGTGTGCAACGATCTCACCCTGGGTAAGAATTTTTATATCAACAGGTGTATATTCTGTGATTTTTTTCAGCAGCAAGGGATAGTGCGTACATGCAAGCAGTATGGTATCAATATCATCTGCTTTGTGCAACAGATTATGAATATATTTTTTTACAAAAAAATCAGCGCCGTGACTTTCATATTCGTTATTCTCAACCAAAGGCACCCATAGCGGGCAGGCCTCCTGCGTAACTTTTATGTCCGGGAAAAATTTTTCAATTTCTATAACATAAGACTCTGATTGAACTGTACCGCTTGTAGCGAGGATACCTATACTGCGGGTCCGTGTAAACCTGCCAATTATTTCTGTGGTTGGCCTTATTACTCCGAGCACTCTTTTATCAGGAGCAATTTTTGGCAAGTCGTTTTGCTGTATAGTGCGCAAAGCCTTTGCAGATGCAGTATTGCATGCAAGTATTACTAATGGGCATCCCTGCAGAAAAAACCATTGTACACATTGAAGCGTGTAATGATAGACTGTTTCAAAAGAGCGATTGCCATAAGGGGCACGGGCATTGTCACCAAGGTACGTGTAGTCATAATCCGGAAGTTCATTGATGATTTCTTTAAGCACAGTTAAACCGCCATAGCCCGAATCAAAAACCCCGATGCTTCCAGTCTTTGTTTTCATCGAGATATCATCGGTATTATCCATAAAAATATTCCGGCAAAGCTACTATTTGAAAAGGAGCAAAATAAAAAACCACGCGAAAAAGAGCGTGGTTAATAAATTCTGAATATTCGGAGCCAATGCTGCTAAGGTTTTCCAGCGGGTTTGTTGGTAGCAGGTTGCTGTGTATTTTTCTGTGCATCGGGATCATCACCAAGCATTAAAAGTTGCTGTGGTAATTCGGTAAGTTTTAATTCCTTTGCAACAGAAATAAACAGGTTATCTATCGGAGGGCCTAATTCATACGATCCGGGTTTTAATACAAGCGTATATTTTTTTGCAGCCAGTACTTTTCTATAGGCATTTGCCACCTGTTCGTACAATGGCTGGGCCAAAACAGCTTTCTTGTTGTCTGATTTTTGCTGGGCAATTTGCTGCCAGTATGTAAGGGTAAATGCAAACTGCTGCAATTGCTTTCTTGTATAATCTAAGACAGCCTTGGATTTACCGGCCAGGGAATCTGCTTTATAAGTGCTGTCCAATCGTTTATACTCGCTTAGATTTATATCGTTTTCTGCGCCCAGCGAATCCCTTTCATAGATTTGTAAAAGACTATCAACTGAACGATACCCCGGCATACCATAAGTAACCATGGCATCTATGTCAAATACTCCGATTTTAAAAGTTTGTTGTGCTTGTGTTTTTTCACCGGCAAACAACATTGTGGCAAGAATGAATACGGAAAAGAAAACTTTTTTCATTTGTCTGTTGAGTTTTATGATTTATAGTTTAATGAAGGATTAACTTTTTGCCCCTAATTCTTTCAATACATCATCGCTCCGGTCTAATTTTGGGTCGGCAAAGATAACAGTAATTCCCTCACTTTTATCGAGAATAAAATCATATCCCCTTGCAACCGCAATTTTTTGTACCGCGTTATATACCTTATCCTGTATAGGTTTTACAAGCTTTTCCCTTTCTTTAAAGAGATCACCTTCATAACCAAATCTCTTTTTCTGCAAGTCACGCAATTCTTTCTCCCTGTTAAACAATTCATCCTCTCTTTTTTTCTTTAATTCATCACTCAGCATAAACTGCTCTGCATCATAATTTTTGTACATCTGATCGAGACTCGATTGCTTATCATCAATTTCTTTTTGCCATTGTTCACTTACCTGCTGCAACTTTTTGTTGGCATCAACATATTCAGGCATTTTACTGAGAATGTATTTCGTGTCAATGATCGCATAACGTTGCGCTAAGGAACCCAATGCGATACTAAGGAAAGCAATCGTTGCAATGAATGTCTTTTTCATACAGAGGGATTTATGTGATTGTGCAGTATAATTATTTTTTTTGATAAATCCTTAATCGGGTTCATAGCCGAGCATAAATGTAAACCGGGCAGCATCTTTCAAGCTGCTGTTAGGGCCAAACCTGTCTAAGCCTACACCATAATCAAATCCCAACAAGCCGAACATAGGCAAAAAGAAACGCATGCCTATGCCTACAGAGCGCCGGAGCCGGAAAGGATTATAGTCCTTGAAAGAATACCATCCGTTTGCCGCTTCAAAGAAAGTCAATCCATAAATAGTGCTGCTAGGATTTAATGCAAACGGGTATCGAAGCTCCAGCGTATATTTATTAAAAATAGTAAAATATTGTGAAGCACCCTGCTGGTCAGGATTTATACGCGGATCAGATGTTTCATACACAGGATATCCCCGGTGTGCGATAATATCATACCCAAGCAGTGCATAACTGTTGCTAAGCCCTGCATCGCCTACCTGGAAACGTTCAAATGGAGAAATATTTAATTGGCTGTTATACCTGCCTATAAAACCATATTTGGCTGCAAATTTCAGCACAAATTGTTTGTCTTTGCTTTCTCCCATAGGTTTCCCGATAGGCACATACCATTCACCTGTAAAACGCCACTTGTGGTATTCAACCCATTTATAAGGATTGGCTGAAGTTATGAGATTGGGATCAATAAGAGAAAATGGCGGAGTCAACTGCAGGCTAAGTGCAAAATTTGAACCGGTTCTCGGGAATATCTGCTGGTCAAGCGAAAACCGCTGCAATGAAATTTTAAGACTGAGATTATTGGAAAATCCATTGTTAAATCCGGGTAAATTTACCTGGTCAATATAATAATTTTTCAGTGTATAGCGTGCAAAATTAAAAGTAGCTCCCAGAGAAAAATAATCATCAGGCCACTTCAATTGTTTTGCCAGTCCTATTGAAAAACCTGTTGTTTTAAAAAAAGACGTATCTGCTGCGGTTTTTGTATATGTGCCTGTATATGGATCGTAGGCATTGGCAAATTTGGTGTCATAAAAGCCAACGGTAAATGAATTTCTTTTTTTGCCTCCCAGCCAGGGTTCTGTGAAGGATATATTATAAGAACGATACGCTCTTCCATTACTTTGTACACGCAGACTAAGCTTTTGCCCATCGCCTACAGGCAAAGGATCCCATGCTTCTTTGTGAAAAATATTTCTTATAGAGAAGTTATTAAAAGATACTCCTAATGTGCCTGTAAGACCAATACCTCCGCCAAATCCTGCACTCAATTCCAATTGGTCGCTTGATCTTTCCTGCACACTCCAGGTTAGGTCAACGGTTCCATCATCGGGGTTGGGAACAATATTTGGCGTAATTTTTTCCTGGTCAAAAAACCCGAGGTTAGCGATTTCACGTTGTGAGCGTATCACATCGGTGCGGCTGAATTTTTCTCCGGGAAGCGTTCTCAATTCGCGGCGTATTACATACTCTTTGGTTCTTTCATTCCCGGTAATACTAATGTTTTTGAAAGTTGCCTGCGGGCCTTCTGTTATTCTTATTTCATAATCTATTGTATCGTTATAAACAGCGGTTTCTATAGGGTCAACTCGAAAGAAGAGATAACCGTCATCCATATAGAGGCCACTTATATCACCACCCTCAGGAGAAAGGGTTTTCCCTAATTTTTTATTGAGAATTTCGAGATTATAAGTATCGCCTTTCGTAATTCCAAGCAGAACTGTAAGAAGGGAATCTGAATATCTTGTGTTGCCTCGCCAGGTGATATTACCAAAATAATATTTATGGCCTTCTTCAATTTTAAAGTCAATATTCATATTGCCCCTGGCATTGTAATACTGAGTATCCTTTGCAATAGCCGCATCACGATAACCAATAGAATTGTAGTAACTGAGCAGGT
Source organism: Parafilimonas sp. (assembly GCA_023251275.1). Classification (GTDB taxonomy): domain Bacteria; phylum Bacteroidota; class Bacteroidia; order Chitinophagales; family Chitinophagaceae; genus JAHEZC01. Next base: position 7,334 of record JAHEZC010000034.1, read on the forward strand.
TTTCTTTATCCTCCTCATATTTCTTGTCATTGAATTTGGCAGAAGAAAATAATTTAATCCGCACGTAAGGGTCTAAAACACGTTTTGTTTTAGAGAAGGAAAGGAATCCTTTGTCTCTGAGATAATCACTGAAGGTATAATGTTTAGGATTTGGAAGACCACCTCCGTATTTGGAAGGGAAAAGGGTGATCCTTGTCATTTCCTTCGTACCCTTCAATTGCTTTTTGAGTTTCTGTTCTGAGACGGTAATATCGAAGAAATTAATATCATTAATTCTAACCTTTTCTCCTTTATTTACGACAAAAGTGAGTATGGAAGAATTTTCAAAACTGGTGTCTTTTTTTTCTCTGATGATGGTAGAACTGTTTCTATAGCCTTTCTCAAAAAAGAATTTATTGATAGCTTCCACAGCGGTACGCTTCATGTTTTCGGTAATTACCCGACCCTTTATCAATCCTGTTTTTGCAGAGATATCATCTACCTGGCCTTTGCTTACACCTTCAAAATTAAAATTAGAAAGGCGGGGGCGCTCTGTTACATTTATCTCGATATAAATATTGTCACCTTCAATTTTGGTTATATAAATAATTGCGTCGCTGAAATAATTCTGCGCCCATAATTTGGTAATGGCCTTTGAAAAATTGTCTCCGCCGGGTATTACTATTTCATCGCCCACATTAATACTGGCAATTGATATCAAAAGTGCTTCGTCAAAAAATTTATTCCCTGAGACTTTAATGCCGGCGACTTTATATTTATGCGGATTTTTTTGGTTGAAAATATTAAGAAGGTCAGCGTCAAGGGATGTTACGGGCGGCTCTGTAATGGTATCCTGCTGAGTGGGATTATTCTCAGGAATTTGTGAAAAAGCAATATAAGCACCTAAGCTGAATATTAAGGTAAGTGAGATTTTTTTCAAAAAATAGAGCATCCGGCTTTTGTTTGTTGGTTACAGGAGTTTTCATATTGTACCCCCTGCAGTTATTTTAGGTTTAATCGCGGCAAATTAACGGGAATAATGAAAAGTGTTTGTTAAATCGCCAAAGATAAAACTTAATGGGCTGCATGCTCATGATGCAACTGCTCACTTATTTTCCCAAAACGTCTTTCGCGGCTTTGAAAATCAATAATGGCTTCATAAAGATGATCTTTTCTGAAATCGGGCCAGCGGGTATTGGTGAAATATAACTCGGCATAAGCCAATTGATATAAAAGAAAATTGCTTATTCTGTATTCACCACTGGTCCTTATCATCAGTTCCGGATCAGGGAAGGCGCTTGTGGTAAGATAGCCCTGAAGTGTATCCTGGGTAATTGATGATGGATCAATTTTGCCTGCCTGCACATCAAAAGCAATATTTTTTACAGCATTTACCAGTTCCCAACGACTGCTGTAGCTTAAAGCCATAACGAGATTGAGGCCGGTATTGAGATGGGTTTCATCCAGTGCTTCCTGTAATTCCATCAATGCATATTCAGGTAACATTTGCATATCGCCGATAACGTGCAGCTTTATATTGTTTTTATTAAGCACAGGCACTTCTTTGCGGATGGTGTTTACTAATAATTCCATTAAACCAAAAACTTCATACTCAGGCCTGTCCCAATTTTCAGTGCTGAATGCGTACAGGGTTAAATATTCAATTCCAAGTTCGGCACAACCTTCAACAATGTTTCTTACACTTTCTACCCCATGAAAATGTCCATAAAGCCGATCGTATCCTTTTTCTTTAGCCCATCGGCCATTACCATCCATAATAATAGCTACATGCCGGGGAAGGAGGGATTTATCAATTTTTTCCAAAAGTTCCTGCATGGCTTTACTGCTTTGAAGGGGTGCAAAGTTAGTGAAGGTTTGTCAGCAGTGAAAGAAAGTTTTTATAAATGCAAACCGGATAAAAATCAGTTGCAATATGTGAAACAGGGCATTAACAGGAAAAATATCTTTTTGATGATTGTCCGTTATTTGGTAAAAAAGAACACGGATAACACGGATTAGACGGATAAGCAGGATAAATTCTATGAATATCCCTGCGTGGGCACAGTGTTAATCAGAATAATATCTCATGCTCAAAAAAGATAATTCCAAAAGGCGGATAGGCATATCTTTTCTTACTTGGTCGTAGGACAACGATATGAAGAAATATTAAGAGAGACGCCGAAGTGCAGCAGGACGTAAGCATCTTTTTGCTGACTGTTGCCGCGCTGACGGTCTTTTATACCGATAGGCGTTCCTGTTTCGTAACTCCTGTCCTGGAGCAGATAAGCAACAGAGGGCTGTCCGTTTGGCAAAGAGGGAAAGGCTTCGGGGCCCGCGTAGGTGGTGCTTACATCATCTAAATAATCAGTATTGGTAAAACGGTATCCGATTTCGCCAAAAATATTGAACCTGTCATTTAAACTATATTTAAAGCCAACAGTGAGCGGAAAACATACAGCCATAGTATTATATTGGGTTCTGTCAGGATATAAGGTGCTGCCTTGACCTTCTGTACCTAATGGACGAAGAAAATATTTTTCATCGGCAAGATATGCGTAAGGATCAAAAGAAAAAACCCCTACTCCGAGAGCAACATAAGGAGTATAATTATAACCTTCAACTCCTGGAATAAACCGGAAAAAATTAAAATACCCGCTGGCAGAAAGTTCCCATACATTACTATTAAAACTCAGGTTCCGACGCTTTTGCGTTTCATTTTTACTGTAAATGTCTGAATAGCCAAGGAAAGCATAATCCGCAGAAACTCTTATTCCTATGTAATTATTAAATTGCTTAAGAAAATAAATACCTCCTGAGAACTTGGGGCGATTAATCGCCGCCCTTGTATTTAAATCTCCGAAATAATGGCCAAGCCCAATGGCTGCTCCAAATTCTCCTTCCTGGTGATAACTTTCATATAACTGCGATTGCTGTGATTTTACAACAGTTGAAATAAACACAATTAAAAGTAACAGTAATAATTTCTTTCCCCACATAAGTTGGAAGTTAGTATATGATAATAACGATGAAAGGAATAATTTGTTATGCGAAATTAAAGGTTTCATTTATTTATTCAACTCAAAAAAAGTAACATGTCATTTCAAATTGATCAAAACAAAAATGCAGACTGCTAATAAATATATTGAAATATCCTTTGCTTTTTCAGCATTTTTAAATTTTCTGGGGACATGTAAATAAAAAAAATTTGAAGAAATAACTATTAAATCACATATTTGTGTTGCTTTGCAAAAAATAAGTGAAATCCAATTCTTTTATTAAGATTTTGCTATCCTGTTTTTTAATTAATAAAAATTATTTTATGTTAAACTCTACATTCACCACAAAACGTTTGCTGTTAACGTCTTTTACTGTTTCCTTTTTACTTATTATTTCCCAATCCCTTTTAGCCCAAAGGCCGTATAGTATAATTTATTCAGATAACATTAAAGGGGATTTTGAAATTATCGGTAACACTTTAATGAGTGAGTATAGTATCAATGCCGGCGATACTGTTTACAG
>JAHEZC010000505.1 GCA_023251275.1 Parafilimonas sp.
GATCAATCTCTCAGTAAGGTCGGAGCTACAAAATACTGGAACACGGTATTTACTACATATAACAGGTTTACTTTTGATAAAATAAACCCTGACTTAAGCGATTATGTTACCGAAAAAGCCCTCTCCGGAATATTTTATGAAATTGCACAACAGGAAACCCAGATACGTAAAGATCCATTGGCAAGAACCTCTGACATATTAAAGAAAGTGTTTGGAAAATAAAATGGACGCCAAAAACAGGCTTTTATTTATGCGAAAATTTCTTCTTTTTATTCCCGTTCTTCTCCTTTTTAATGGTTGCGATACTGCAAAGCAAATTCTTGAAAGTATGCCCGGCAGTTCAATAACTGCAGAGCAGGTAGCAGCAGGTTTAAAAGAGGCCCTGACTATTGGCACACAAAACAGCACAGGCAGGCTTTCAGCGGCCGATGGATTTTTTAAAAATGCCGTTGTCAAAATTCTCATGCCTCCTGAGGCAGAAAAAGTGGAGAGCACTTTGAGAAGCCTGGGCCTTGGATCTGTGGTGGACCAGGCGGTATTGTCTATGAACAGGGCAGCAGAGGAAGCAGCAAAATCGGCGACTCCCATATTTGTTAATGCTATAAAGCAAATGACTATCAGTGACGCCATCAGTATTTTGCAGGGTGGCGACTTTGCAGCCACAAATTATTTTAAAGATAAAACGACTGTTGCATTAACCAATGCTTTTAAACCAGTTATTGATAATGCCCTGCAAAAGGTTAATGCCACGAAATACTGGAGCGATGTGTTCACGATGTATAATAAATTTTCCAATAAGCCTGTTAATACCGATTTGTCTGCTTATGTCACGGGCAAAGGAATAGATGGCATTTTTTATGAAGTCGGCCTGGAAGAGCAAAAAATAAGAAAAGATCCCGCTGCACGTGTCACGGACTTATTGAAGAAGGTCTTTGGGAGCAGTCTTGCGCAGAAAAACTGACCCCTCTTTTTTTCAGCGTTTAAAAAAGCGATATATTTTTTTATAATAAGATTTTGCTATCCCACTGTATTTTGTACATTAGCTTTATCAGCGGCAGTAGCTCAGTTGACAGCGCATCATCCGCCTCATGCGGATAAGGGTCGAGGGTTCATTGAAAGGGAGAAGGATAGCAAATAAATCAGCGGCAGTAGCTCAGTTGGCAGCGCATCATCCGCCTCATGCGGATAAGGGTCGAGAGTTCATTGAAAGGGAGAAGGATAGCAAATAAATCAGCGGCAGTAGCTCAGTTGGTAGAGCATCAGCTTCCCAAGCTGAGGGTCGAGAGTTCGAACCTCTTCTGCCGCTCTTCAAATAAAAAAGCCCTTGTAGAAACAAGGGCTGTAGTAATGGGAAATCCCATGACTTGCAAAAAGTAATGTACACTTGACTTTCGTCAATTAAAATCAGTTTCAGCAATAATGGTTTTGGAAAATGGGCAGTGCGGTAAAAATCAGCCTGCAAGTTAAGCATCTGTTCATTACTATAGGGCAAACGAATTGATAATGGATTATTAAAAAAATCGCCCAAAGACAGGAATGTCTGAACCCGGAAAATCTTTTACCTGCTACTCCAATGCCTGTTTGGTCGCAACATTTATTCAGTTTGTATATTTTCATCTCTCTCATTTCGCTAATCGGGTAGCTTTGACCCTTTCCGTAAAAGCATATTAATTCAGTTTAACAATCGCATCATGTGAAAAATGTACAAATCCCGCTTTCTTTATTTACATGGATAGCCGTATAAGAGGATGCTCCGGGTAAAAGTGAAAAACTGCTTTTGTATATGACCTGAATAATTTTGTTGCGATGAGGCAAGCGTAATAAGTTTATTAATAAATTCACTCAATATTTTTATTATGACAAAAAGAAACTTACTGCTTCTTTCGCTGTTATTATTTTGTATGAAAGATATGCATGCTCAGCAAAAAGTTATTCAGCTCTATAACGGCGCTGCTCCCGGTTCGGAAAAATGGAACTGGGATGAGAAGGTGAATGAAAAAAATATGTGGAACACAAAGATTGTGTACAATGTTTCGCATCCATCGCTCACTGTTTTTTCACCGGAACCTTCAATTGCAAACGGCACTGCTGTGATCATTTGCCCAGGTGGTGCATTTCATGCATTATCCATCAACAGCGAAGGAAATGATGTGGCAGAATGGTTAACAAAAAAAGGTGTTACCTGTTTTGTGCTGAGATACAGGCTGGTACATTGTTTGACAGACGATCCCCCTGCTGAAGTCATGAGCAAAATGGGTAAAAAAGAATTTGATGAGGATAACAATGCAGTCATACCACTATGTATTGCGGATGGGAGGGAAGCCATTGCTTATGTGCGTAAACATGCCGCTGAATATGGTATCGCAACTGATCGTATTGGCATCATAGGTTTTTCTGCTGGCGGCACTGTAGCTGCTTCTGCAGCATATAATTATAATGCAGAAAACCGCCCTGATTTTGATGCGTCGGTTTATGCATTTATGCCTTCAAACCTGCAGGGAACAATCGCTGCAGATGCGCCACCCATCTTTTTAACAGCAGCAACAGACGATCCGTTAGGTCTGGCTGCGCATAGTATAGATCTCTACAATAAATGGATAGCAGCCAAACATTCTGCCGAATTGCATCTGTATTCAAAAGGAGGACATGGTTTTGGTATGCGGGTACAACATCTTCCGAGTGACTCGTGGATTGACAGATTTGGTGACTGGCTTGGTACGCAGGGATTGCTTACAAAGAAATAAAATGATTGGAAATAAATGATTGCCTGCGGTATTGATAATTCTTTTATACCTTAACCTGAGATTTTAATAATGCGATTATTAAATATATTCTTCGATAGTAGCTTGTATCACAAAACCAAATCTCAATTTGCCATTTATGTTTACACAACTCTTCAGTTTTTTTTCATTTGTTGCTCAAA
>JAHEZC010000506.1 GCA_023251275.1 Parafilimonas sp.
ACCCATTTGTATGCAGGCTTTGGGTGCCTCCCAAAACAGCAGCGAGTGCCTGGATAGTAACGCGGCTGATATTGTTCAGCGGTTGTTGAGCTGTCAAAGTGCTGCCACCTGTTTGTGCATGAAAGCGCAGCATTAATGCTTTTTCATCTGTTGCACCAAGCTCCTGCATCATCTTTGCCCACATTCTTCTTGCTGCACGGAATTTTGCCACTTCTTCAAACAAATTATTGTGTGCATTGAAAAAGAATGAGAGACGTTTACCAAAAACATTTATATCCAATCCATTTTGGAGAGCAGCTTTTACATAGGCCTTGCCATTACTTAAAGTGAAGGCGATTTCCTGTACCGCGGTACTCCCTGCTTCGCGGATATGATAGCCGGAAATCGAGATGGTATTCCACTTTGGCAACTCTTCGCCGCACCATTCAAAAATGTCGGTGATAATTCTCATCGAAGGCCTGGGCGGATAGATATAGGTACCGCGTGCTGCATATTCTTTTAAGATATCATTCTGGATAGTGCCCGTAATTTTTTTAAGGTCTGCGCCCTGCTGTTTTGCCACCGCAACATAGAATGCCAGCAAAATAAATGCTGTTGCATTAATGGTCATGGATGTGCTAATATCCTGCAGGTTTATTCCATCAAACAATCTTTTCATGTCTTCGATGCTGTCAATAGCCACCCCCGCTTTTCCAACTTCACCTTCTGCAAGAGAATGATCGCTGTCGTAACCGATCTGTGTGGGCAGATCAAAAGCTACGCTTAATCCCATTACGCCCTGCGATAACAAATACCTGTATCGCTTATTACTATCTTCTGCAGTGGAAAAGCCCGCATATTGACGCATTGTCCAGAGTTTACCCCGATACATATCAGGCTGTACACCGCGAGTATAAGGGAAAGCGCCAGACATCTCCAGTTGAAAATAGCTGCTGTCCGGATCGGGATAATAAACTCCCTTTATTTCAATACCGCTATCGGTGAAGATTTTTTTTTCAGGCATAGCAATTTCTTTTATTTGTAACAAGTTTACCGGTTACCGGCAGCTATAATATTTTCTTCGCTTCATAGCTTAGTACTTCGCTGACAACTTCGTGGAGAGAACCCTTTTTGTCATTCATTAAATATTCAAGCAATAGTTTGTTTAAATCGAGGCCTGTGGCATTGGGTGGCAATACATTGGCAAATTGGTTGATGATCAGAAGATTTTGCTCTTTCAGGTTTTTTACAGCCGTCCATGCATCTGCAGATACGTAAATATGCTGGGTAATGTTGTAATTAAATTCTTCTTTAATGGCTTGTGAAAGCATCACCTGCATTTCTTTGGCGCTTCCCGGAGTTCTGCCAAGGCGACTGATGAGATTTGGCAAAGCAATTCTGTCAACAAGCAGTATCAGGCGTTCATAAGCCTGTAACTGCATCTGTATCGAAGTTGTATTTTCAGGAGAGCTTTTTTTTGTATTGACGCCTTTGGTACGGGAAGTGAGTACATATACCACACTGCCTGTTACCAAAATGGTCAGCGTGATGATGAATAAAACAATACCTGTTTCCAATTTCATGAATTTTTACAAAAATAAGTATCATGCTCACTTAATATGAATTGAATATTTTGTTTTGTGATATAGTAATATTAACAAGCTTAGAATGGAATAAAAGTTTCGCTTAGCAAAAATGGTACTAATAAAATGGATAAAACCAATCTGCAGATTCTTAAACGTTGATTGAATAAGTGGTTAAGGTCAATGGACGAAATAAGCAGTGCAAAAAAGCCGGTAAATATTTACCGGCTTTTAATACTTATAACTTTTATTATCAGGCTGGGCGTTTTAGCTCCCGACCGTTATTTTGCTTTCGCTGGGGTTGCTGCTGCCTGGGTGCGGGTTGAACATTTCTATCTTGAAATTGCTGAGGGCTCCTGCGTTCATATTGCCTGTTAGGCTCAGGTTTATTGAATTTAGGCGCCTGGCGGTTATTGCCCGGATTATAAAGATCATTACGCCTGTTGTCACGTTGAGCTTGATTCGGAATATTTGGCACGGCTATCCGGGGTTTTGGAGTCTGTACAGGGTTATTATTTCCATCATAGTTTCTCCTGTTTCTATTGCTGTTATTGATTTGAGGTGGAGGGTTATTTACAATATTGTCAGGAGTTCTCTGGATTCGGCGATCATTATACTGAGGTTGTCTTTCAACGGGCTGATTTTGCAGGTTTCTATTTTGAACTTCATTATTTGCATTGTTTTGCACCATTCTGTTATCAGGTTTAGGTTTCCTTATTTCGGGTCTGTACATTTGAATATTGTTATTTGTAATCCTCGTATTGCCAGGTCTTGCAGCATTACTTATGTTCACCGGATTGATGCGGCGACCGGTATATCTTTCCACATCCGTTCTGGATGGGCCGGTTACATATCTGGTATTCCTGTAGATATTGGTATTGTTAATAATTGTAGTATTGTTGATGATGGTCGTATTGCGGCCTCTGTCAACACAATACCTGTTGATATTCGGATAGTTGATATATCTGCGGGGAGCAAAACACCAGTGATTGGCAGGAATATAATTTCCAAAAGATAAACCAATATTAATATTTACGCCTGGACCTATTGGCGCCCAGCCATAAAAGTCACCACCTGTTCTCCAGCTAACCCATGCAGGTCCCCATTCATAACCCGGAACCCACATCCAGCCAAAAGCAACATCATAAGCCCACCTTCCATAATGGAAAGGCGCCCACCCCCAACGGTAATCAGATACCCATGTCCAGCCATATCTTGTGTATGCCCAGTGACCACCTGTATTGTAAGGAAGAAAACCAGGTTCGTTGCAAATCCATACACGACCATAAGCCGGATAATTCATCCATCTTCCGTAAGGACTTAGCTGGTCATAAAAAACATTAATATTTACTTCAGCGG
>JAHEZC010000035.1 GCA_023251275.1 Parafilimonas sp.
TTTGCGGGATTGACAAGAACATTACTTTTCATTTAGCAAGGCATACATTCGCTACTACTGTTACTTTAAGTAATGATATTCCTCTCGAAACAGTATCTAAAATGCTGGGCCATAGCAGAATTTCAATGACACAGCATTATTCAAAAGTTGTGGATTTAAAAATTGCCCGGGATACTGAAAAATTAGCCATAAAGTTTTCCGGGTATTAAACAGCTAATTATGAAAACATCTGAGCTTAATGAACTCATCAATAACAATGAGTTTAAATATGACAAAAATTTACCTCCCGCTGATAACTATATTCTGTTTCAACAGGCGATATGTTTTGAAAACGGTGTAGAATTTCTGAGCAGTTCCAATGAGAGTAAGACACCCATCATTTACCTGCTCAATGTTCCAAGGCTAAGTATTGATAAGGAAAAAGCAAACCTTGTACTTAAAAAATTTCATGAAAACATTATGGATCAGTTAGATGCCATATTTGAAAAGGAAGCTGACTTATTCAAAATATACAAAACCTATTTTGATTTACTTAATGCAGTTACCAGACAGCATAGAGAGTATATCAATGGACGTGAAAAATATTTTGGGTCTGTTACCATCAAAGAATTTCCTGAGAGAGCAATAAAACAAATAAAGTTACCCCTTGTCAGGGCTAATTATCGGGGTGTTTTTTTAAATGCGTTTGCTCTCGTACAATCCCCAATAGCATATAATGAATTAGGCGTCGAAATCAAAGAATATCTTTCCAAATTGTACATGTTGAAAAGAATGTACAATGCCAAATTGATAACTAAATTGAATGGATTAAAAAAAATTTTGTTTTATGAAAAAAGCCGAATAAGGCATTACAGGTATAAAGGAGATATTTCTGACTTAGTGGAAATTGGATTGGCAATTGCACTTGATGAAAAAGTAGAAAGCCTGATTGGAAAACAAATAGATTTCAATATATTTTGTAAAGACTTTTCGAACTTCCTCGGACTTCCCTATTCTAAGCTTAGCAATTATACTGACACCTTAAATAAGCGTTATACCCAAAACAAATTGTTCATAAAGGAAGGATTAAACAAACTACAAAAATACCTGGAAAGTCAATAATTCTTTTGCAATAAATTGATTTTCAACTCTTATGCCTCTGCATAGGAATGTCCTTACCGGGCTGCTAACACTGAAAAGAAGAAATCGAAATTTGCAGGAAACTGCAAATACATGGGCGCTGCAAAGTTTATTTTGAGTGATGAAGATTTCCAGACTGAAGTCCGCGAACAATTTGCCGAAATAAAAAAATTATTGCAGTATAATTTACCTGCGTCAAATACTGGTTTGGAAAATGAACTCTTCGACACCGCAGATGCCATAAATTATCTCAAAGTAACCCGCCGCACCTTGTACGCTATGCGAATAAAAGGATTGCCATTTACAAAATCCGGTACCGGCAAAATTTTCTTCTGGAAGAATGACCTTGACAAATATTTAGGGAAACAAACTTAATTTCTGAACTTATGCAACTTAGCACTGATTTCAATTATACTTATTATCAGAAACGAAAGTGCCTTCACTGCGGCTCTCCTATACCAGATCAGGCGCATGCCGCAAGAAAATTTTGCATCCCGCTAAAGTTACCAGACGGATCAATCAAAAATTGCAAGGATGATTTTCATGCTGAAAACAGAAAAGAAGAAAACTTACCATACAGGCTGATAGGTGAGTTTCATAAGCGGATACATCAAAATATTCTCAATCTCTATGCTTCAGAAAAGGAAATTGTAAGTCTTGATAAAATAAGCCAATATGGAATTGATCTGAGCCGCCCTGTGAAATTTATAGTAGATACTGACCAGGGCTACTTTTTTTATTTTATAGAATTCGGATTTAAACAATTACCTGGTAACCAATTTAAAATTTTCAAACATGAGTATTCCTTTAAATAACGAAGCGCTGATAACAAACATTGCCAAACGGAGAATTCCTGTTGATAACAAAACTGAGTGGATAGCCCTGGGAATTATTCTGATAGGAATTCCTGCCTTATGGGCGATGATCTATTATAACCGGCTGAAGTATTATGAAAATATTTTATTGACAATGCCGCAAACCGAGCATTCACCGAGGTCGTTAGTTTAATTTTTTTTGCTATTACCATTGGGTTTATCCCGCAAATTTTTTCCTGTATAGATTTTTGCCTTAAAACATTACCCTTCCTGCAAACAGGAAATTGCACCACTCTGTTATCAGTTATTCCGGGTTGTCCTGAGAAATATGTCTTGCATGAAAATGTGCTCTGCCTATTAATAACTCCTACGTAAAAAAATCATTCTTGTTCAATTATTGCTTGCTGTTTCATAAGACTTCATTTGATCATTAAATGCATTCGTAGGGAGTATTGCATATTATCTGCATCAATGATATACTGAAATGGGTTATTAACTAAAAAGGAATTTTTCTGAAAAACCTTAATTGTAATGGTCTGAATGACAATTATCAATTGTTACTTACAAAGGAGAATGCAATTAATTGACTATTGCAATTATGGTGTTCACTGCATTTTTCAATATTGCTTTGTCTATTATGCATTGAAATTATATTTAGCGTGGATTCACGTGAATTCACCATATTTCACTAAAGAGATTTTATGTAGTTGTTCGTGATTTCATGCATATTTTCCGCGTTTTCACGGGAAATTACGTGGATAATACCTTTTAAGAATAATGATTTTGCGAAAGTTGATTGTATCCTTTTTCATCCTGCTTACTCTCTTGTGTGAAGCATATACATTTGCAGAAACGGTTGTAAAGGATCGTGATTAAAAAAGGACTCCATGTTTGATTATATCGTCATCGGGAAAGGATTAATAGGCACTGCTGCTGCAAAATATTTGAGTGAGGAAATCTGCAATGTCGCCATCATTGGTCCCGACGAGCCAACAGGTAATTTGAATAATGCCGTTGTTTTTTCCAGTCATTATGATTCAGGCAGGGTGCAACGGGTCATCGGCTGGGACGCAGTATGGACAAGACTTAACGCCCAATCAGTAAAGCAATATCCATTCCTTCAAAAAGAAACCAATATCCGGTTTCATGAAAGTACAGGCCGTTTATATGTTACACCCGATGCAGAAGACCCTTATTTAAAGCAATACCCCGAACTCGCAAAGGAATTCAATGTCACTTATGATTACTTTGACAGCGGCGAATTGATCCATCAGCATTTTCCCGAATATGTATTTCCTTCGGATGTAAAAGCAACTTTTGAATCATCACCATCCGGTCATATAAACCCACGTTTGTTGATAAAAGCGCAATTGACTATGTTTCAAAATAATGGCGGCGCTTTTTTTACGGATACGGTAAGTAATGTTACGTATCATGATTCCCGTTTCTCGATAAGCACTATCGAAGGAAATGAATTCGAAGCAAAAAAAGTTTTGCTTTCTACTGGAGCTTTTACAAATTTTCTGGGGTTATGTAAAAAGAAATTGGCATTCATTCCGAAAAGTGAAACTATTATTCTGGCAAAGGTGAGCAGGCAGGAAGCTCAAAGACTAAGCAAACTGCCGTCTTTGTTGTACGAAATAACAAATGATGAACTCGATGAAATTTATCTCGTGAAGCCTGTACTATATCCCGATGGTAATTATTATTTAAAAATGGGCTGTAATCTTGCTGAAGATATTTTTTTTAAAAGTCTTGAAGAAATACAACAATGGTTCAGAAATGGTAACAGTGATGCACATCTGCCAATACAAAAAAGGGAACTGATGAAAATTATTCCTTCGCTTTCAGCGGAAAGATTTTCAACAAAACGATGCATTATTGAACGAACAATAACAAAACAACCTTATATTGATATGCTTGATGACAGAGGCCTGTTCGTTGCTGCAGGCGGCAATGGATATGGGGCTATGTGTTCTGATGAATTGGGAAGAGTGGCTGCATCTCTCGTAATGAGCGGAACTATACCGGGAGAATATCCCGCAGGTGTTTTTCGTGCTGTATTTGAAGAGTAAAATATTTTTTTATTTCTATTTTGTAAAATGTCTCTATGCAGGTGTATGTTTAAGGATATGCTATACTCCTGTTTGAATGTTTAAAACGTATAAAGGTATTATTTGCAGTTCCATTAGCATCAGGGAATCAAAGCACCTGAAACATTTTTATTTTTTTGGGAAATATTGCTTTAACTGCGAACACGTACAAAGAAGGACATTCGGTTTTGCTGCATAAAAAATTATGTATAATACCATTATATCATTACAGATGGGTTAAGGATTTATAGTAATTAAGCGCAGGATAAGATTTTCGTTTTCACTATTTATTTATACAAAGGAACCGTTGGCCGAGACGACAACAGAAGCGCAAATTCATTTGTGGTTATAGGCCTTTTGCACACTTATTTGGCTATCAATTCTTTTCAAAATCGCTAAGATATGTTTTTATATTGTCTGTGATTTTTTTTGCAACCTCCGGAATAAAAAGCATGATGTTTTCAAAATCAATTTCCATTGTGGAGGGGAAGTGATGATAGCTTTTCAGATAGTGAAGCATTGCCTGATTATCCATCCCGGAGTCTTGCAAAGAGCTTTCATCCTTATAATAATATAAATTTGTCAAAAGTGTGAGCGCATTGCAGAAGTCATAAACCTCCCGAACCCATAGATTATTTTTACCGGCAATGCTTACAATTTCTTCGTCTGTAATTATTTCTCCTTTCTTTTTCCATTCGTAACCAATTATTGTATCATCCATTAATCTTTCCATTTCCTGCTTATCTGCAAGAGATCGCAGATAACAAACTCTTATTAAAAAGTTGAGTTCCTGCCAAAGAATTGCCGTGCAGGTGCCATAAATTTTGTAATGATGCAAGGCCAAAATGGATGCAATATTATCTTTTGACCTTACGGTTACAAAACCGATAAAGTTTTTCACATTAGTTTTCATACATGTTCAAGCAAACAGGGTGTCTGCAATTACCGGGGTACGGCAATATTAATGCGGGGTACGCTTAAAAAACGACGAAGATAAAAAAAATTTATTCCGAAAGTCAAGCCCAGGATTATTATTGGCTTAAAAATATTGTTTAACTTTTATGCAGGAAAAATTCTTTCCTGTTACTTATCAACAAAAAATCAAGTAAAATGTTCAGCAGGCTGATAGGGTAAAGAGAAACTAAGGAATCAATTTCCCTTACACCGCTTCTGCTAAAATGCGGCTGCTGTTTCTTAAAGAGTGTGCATTTCAATTGTAATTCCATTGCATCTTAATGTTTTTGTTTAAATCCAGATATCTGTATGTTAAACATATACACGGGAAAAATCCCGTATTAACGGGCTAATTCGTATAATTCTTTTTGTCGTTTCATTTTTTTCTTAAATTTACAGTTATCTGAGGTAAACCGAATCAGGTTTCTGAGGCAATTTTATCCGTCCCGTTGCAAAACGAAATAGCTTGAGTTACTTTTAGAATCTCTGAAAACCCAACGGTGCTTACCATTAAAGTCAATTGAAGCTGGATACTAAAATCTATAACGCCTCTCATAAACGGGCGGCAATGTTATGTTATTCAGTAAAAAAGATTTAATGTGAGAAAAAACAACTAAACGACATCCTAAACTACTGCTCATGATTAACGTAGCTATTGTTGAGGATAATATTTCTATCCTTAAAAATTATGTTGAATTCCTGGAAAATTTCAACAGTATTTCTGTCATTGCTTACTCGAGATCACTTCATGATTTTCTTTCCCGTAAAGAAGTTTGCGGCAAGACAAATATATTGCTCCTCGATTTGCGGTTGCCAAAGGTATCGGGTGAAGATGCGATACCCATGATCAAAAGCACGTACCCTGAGATTAAGATTATTATATTAACCGCGTATGATGACAGCGCACTTGTTGACATTTGCCTGCGCAGGGGGGCTGACGGCTATATCCTGAAATCTTCCCGTATTTTCGAGATTTACCAGGCAATATGCGATGTATCAGAATTCGGGGCATACCTGTCCCCAAAAGTATTAAGCCATTTCCTGCATGACCTGCATGTACAGAAAGACCCCATGCCCGATGGTAAAATGACCAAAAAAGAAAAGGAAGTGGTCGGATATCTTTTTGAAGGACTTTCCTACAAGCAAATAGCGCAGTTTATGGGTATATCGCCAAATGGGGTGAATCAGCATTTAAAGAACATTTACAGGAAATGCATGGTGTCTTCAAGGGCTGAATTAATGAGTAAGATATTCAATGAAAAAGATCATAAACCTGAAGCACCGGTTGACAAGCCAGAGATGGGTTCAAGGTTTAAGGTTTAAGAGTTCAAGGGTTCAAGGTTCAAGGAACAAGATTCAAGAGTTCAAGGAACAAGGTTCAAGAGTACAAGGGTTCAAGGTTCAAGGAACAAGATTCAAGAGTTCAAATTTCGAAGCTGCGCTGGTTTTAAAAGTTCAGTGTTCAATACTTTCATAGTTTGCCGATTATTGTGTTCTATCGTTTTTCCGCAAACGTTTGCTTTTCACATTTCCCCGCACCCCTTATTTTGGTATTTTTTATCCTCTTTTTTTCATTTCATACTGCTTTAAGTACTGTTTTGGTAGTTTGTTAATCCCTACTTTGTCGAACTATTTTACCTGTGCATGATTCTTTTTTCCACAGAATTTTCCTGTGGCAAAAGAAGCGAAGCTATGAACCAAAACCACATACATACGAGTGAAAATCCATGCTGGTATGCGTTATATACAAAAAGCTATTTTGAAAAAAAAGCATCCTTTATTTTAACCAAAAAAAATATTGAAAATTATTGCCCTTTAAAAAAACAGGAGAGACAATGGAGCGACCGGAAAAAGATAATATGGGAACCCGTTATCCGCTCCTATCTTTTTGTGCAGGCCAGGCATACCGAGTTCGAAGAAATACGTATGACAGAAGGCATTGTGAATTTTGTGTATCATGATGGCAAACCTGCGGTTATCAGGGATCATGAAATGGACACCATGAAGCGTTTTTTTCATGATCATAGTGCACATGATTTTACCGTTACTCAGCTTAATCCCGGCGACAGGGTGAGGATAAGATCAGGTGTTTTTATGAATAACGAAGGTCTTGTGATCTCTGCCAGGGGCCGCAAAGCGAGGCTTATACTATATTCACTGAATATGCAGATACAGGTGGTGGCGGCAGCGGGTGAGTTGGTGAAGATCTGAAGAGTTGGTGGTTTGTAGTTTGAGGTTCAAGAGTTCCAAAGTTCACAAGTACAGAGTTTACTGGTTACTGTTTAAAGTTTAGAGTTTAAGGTTTAAAGTTCAGGGAACACGGTTCAAGGTTCACAAATTCAGGGATTCTGCGGCGCATGCGAGATGTAACAGGGAAATCAAAATTTTCATGCCCAAAAACTTAATTAAAACATTATGAAATCACTTCAGCCTTTTGTACGGCAGGCAAAATGCGCCTTACTTTATTGTGAGCAGCAGCACGACGAGATAGCCGATTGGCATTTTAATGAATTCGATCTTCTTGTAGAAAGGGAAGAACCGCAAAGCTGTAATTTCAGCAGGTACAAAGTTATAATACTTATCAACCCTTCTTCGTGGCAAAGGGAGGTTTTCCGTGTATGCGAAAGACAGCTTACAACCATGAGAAATAAAAAATGGATTGTACTGGAAGATCATCAATACCTGCAAACGGATCTGTTTTCAAAGGCAAGTTATTCCCACAATACCTCCGTTTCTGCAGCCGAATTATCAAGAGTTATCAACAGATCGTTCAGGGAAATCAATGACGAACATTCCTTTAAAACAATGGTTAAGGGATGGCTGAGAAAAATTACAGTTACCAGTCAAAACTTATCATTTGATGGAAAATAAAAAAAAATGCGGCCATTTCCATTTAATCATTTTTACTTGTTTCGGCATATTATTATTAAACGCTGGTTGCACCGGCCCGGAGAAAATCGTATATCTATATAATTCTTCCGATTCACAGGCGGAGGATGCAGCCTCCGTAAAAACAAGGTTTGAACAACCCATCGGAAAGAATGACCTCCTCAGCATTTTTATTTCATCGCTGAACCCTGATGATATGCGTTTACTGAACGCAGCAAATGGGGGATATTATGGAGGTCAGCAAACGGGAATACAGCAACAGGGGGGATCCAGCGGTTATCTTGTTGACCAGGATGGCGAGATAAAGCTTCCTCTTACCGGGACAGTAAAAGCAGAAGGGTTAACAAGAAAACAACTGGAAAAGGTTCTTGAAGAAAGGCTGAAAGATTATACCAAGGACCCAATTGTGAACATAAGGTTTCTGAATGCAAAAGTTACTGTAATGGGCGATGTGGCAAGCCCCCGTGAAGTGGTTCTTCCCACAGAGAGGCTGACCGTCCTTGAGGCCATTGGGGCAGCAGGGGACCTTACTGTTACTGCAAGGCGTGACAATGTGATGATTATAAGAGAAGATATCAATGGCAAGAGAAGAATTGGGAGGATAGACCTTACATCAGCCAACCTTTTTAATTCTCCTTTTTTTTACCTCCAGCGGAACGATGTCATTTATGTAGAACCGGTACAGGCGAAATATGTTACCCGGGGTGACAAGGTTTCCCGTTATATCGGACTGGCTTCCGGTGTGCTGTCTCTTTTCTTTTCAGTGCTGGCGTTAAGCAGACACTGATCCCGACATATCATTTGCCGATCTTATATCATTCGCATTTAATAAACTGTGCAGGTAAGATTTTCAAAGAGAAGTATTTTCATGCTAAGTCGTAAAAGCGCAGAAGAGATTAAGTGTACGCTAAACTCTTTTTTTGCAGCATTCTAACTGAAAGCAGTACATATCAATTACTCTTTAAACCAGGATAAATTGTATCAACAGGAAACAGATTCCTTCCATGAATCAGATGGAGGAAGAAAGATCAGGCTGGCTGACTTACTGCATAAATACCTTCCCTACCTTCCTCTGCTCATATTACTATGCGTGCTCGGTTGCCTCGGCGCATATCTTTATCTGCGCTACACAGTTTTTATTTATGAAGCCGCCGCAAGGGTAGTAATGTCTGTCAATCAAAACTCCAATGGCGGCGGAAATAACAATATGGGCATATTACGGGTAATGATGAATGATGAGGTCAACACCAGCCAGGAAAGGGAGATCGAGATTCTTAAGTCTAAAGAAAGTGTGACTCAAGTGGTTAAAAATCTCGGGCTTTATGCAGAAGTGGAACAAACGGGTAATGTTAAAAAGACAACTTTTTATAAAAATAACAGCCCTCTCCGGATAATGCTGACAGAGCCGGAAAGAATCATTACAGAGGAGGTACTGCCTTTACTTATTAACAGCAAGACAAATACAGTGCAACTCGGACACCAAACTTTTCATGCAGGCGATCCGGTACAAACAAAATACGGGCAATGCAGTTTCATACTCAATACCGAAAACCCCGCAGATGGTAAAGAGAATCTTTTTGTTCATTTTACACCGCCAAAAGATAAGGCAGGCGAAATACTCGGATCACTCACCATTGTACCAAAATCAAAGCAGTCGGAAATAATAGATATTAAATGCAGAGATATTATACCCGCCCGTGCAGTAGATATTATCGCTGAACTGGTTCATGTTTACGACACACTTACTTACCAAAAGCTCCGCAACTCTGATATGAATATAATAGCCTTCATTGACCAAAGGTTGCAGATGGTAGCCAATGAACTGAACGGCGTAGAGCAGCAAATGGAAAACTATAAGTCTGCCGAGGGCATCACTAACCTGTCTGCGGAAGGCATGCAATATTTTGGAAGTGTGCGTAATAACGACAAAGAAATTGCAGATATTGATGTACAGCTCCATATTATTTCAGACGTAGAGCAGTATATACGTGCAAGGAATAATGCATCTCAGCCTGTGCCGGTTATCGTAGAATTGTCAAATAATTCTTTATCGGGTTTGCTGACACAATTGTTCCAGGCACAGACAGATTTAAGCAGGTTGCAGAAATTATCCGGGCCGCAAAATCCACAAACCCTTCTTGTCGAAGAACAGATAGATAAATTAAAACCTGCAATCAACCAGGGCATCAGCAGCCTTAAAAATACTTTAAACATCAGGCGAAAAAATCTTGCTGACCAGATGCATGAAAGTGATAATTTATTAAAACGTGTGCCTGCCAAAGAGAGAAAACTGCTCGATATTACCCGTGAACAGGCAGTTAAAAACGGCATCTATACTTTTCTTTTGCAAAAAAGAGAAGAAACAGCGATCAATGCGGCATCAGAGAATACTAAAACACACATATTGCAACTGCCCGAATTTGACGGCATGGTTTCACCGCAAAGCTTCAGCGTCTATGGCATAGGATTATGGGCGGCTGCCGGATTATTTATATTGATCGTTTTTCTTTCCGAATCGCTTAATAACCGCATCACTTACCGCACTGAACTTGAAAAGAAACTGCAGGTTCCTATTTCTGGTGAACTGGTTTTTGATCCTGCTCATATTTCCGAAATACTTGCCGTACACAGGATGAGGAGTGTGCTTTCTGAACAGTTGCGGGAATTAAGAACTAATCTTGATTATGCCGGGGTTGACAAACCTCATAAAGTTTTGCTTATCACTTCATCCATTCCCAAAGAAGGAAAGAGCTTTGTTTCAATGAATCTTGCAGCAACCCTCGCCATTACAGGGAAGCAGATCGTTTTAATGGAAATGGATATGCGCAAGCCGAGGATCAGCAAGTATCTAAGCATTGAAAGAGAACCCGGAATTACCAATTATCTTATCGGAAAATG